>NZ_JASDDD010000004.1:0-146566 GCF_030407555.1 Curtobacterium sp. APC 4022 | reverse complement strand
CCCGCCCAGCCCACGAGCGTGCTGCCCGATGCCGTGCTGTGGGACATGGACGGCACGATCATCGACACCGAGCCGATCTGGCAGGAGTCGCAGGTCGTGCTCACCGCCCGTTACGGCGCCGAGTGGACCCACCAGGACGGTCTGTCCCTGGTCGGCAGCGGACTGGAGCGCTCGGGGGAGATCCTCCGCGACAAGGGCGTCGACATGGAGGTCGAGGAGATCGTCCAGTGGATGACCGACTACGTGGTCGAACGGCTGCACGGCGACGACCTGCCCTGGCGTCCCGGCGCCCGTGAACTCGTCGAGGAACTGCACGACCGTGGGATCCCGACCGCCCTCGTGACGATGTCCCGGCGGGCGATGGCGCTCGTGACGGCCGAGGCGTTCGGCGCCCGCGGCTTCCGGGTCGTCGTGGCCGGCGACGACGTGGACCGTCCGAAGCCGCACCCGGACGCCTACCTGGCCGCCGCCGCACAGCTCGGTGTCGAGCCCACCGCCTGCATCGCGATCGAGGACTCCGCCACCGGTGTCGCCTCGGCCCGCGCCTCGGGCGCCGTCACCGTCGCGGTCGAGCACATCGTGCCGATCGCCGAGGGCGCCGGCGACGTGCACCTCACCACCCTCAGCGGCGTCGACGTCGACCGCCTGCTCGAACTCACCGGTCCGGCGCTCACCGCGCGTGCCGCCGAACGCCAGGGAGGCCCGGCCTCCGACCCGACGTCGGCCCCCGTCACCGAAGGGGATGCGCGATGAGCGACGACACCACCACGACGGACGCCGGAGCGCACGGCGCTGGTGCGGCCGACCACACCGTCTCCGCTGTGGAGGTCGAGCTGCCGCACACCGCCGGCGGCGCCCCGCACACCCCGCCCCGCGGGCCGTTCCGCGCCGGCGACCGGGTGCAGCTCACCGGCCCCAAGGGCAAGCTCACGACGCTGTCGCTCGAGCCCGGCGTGGTCTACCACACGCACCGCGGCATGCTCGCCCACGACGACGTCATCGGGCAGCCGGACGGTTCGGTCATCCGTGCCAGCACCGGCGACGAGTACCTGGCGCTCCGCCCGCTGCTGAACGACTACGTGATGTCGATGCCCCGCGGTGCCGCGATCGTCTACCCGAAGGACGCGGCCCAGATCGTGGCCTTCGCGGACGTCTTCCCGGGCGCCCGTGTGGTCGAGGCCGGCGTCGGCTCGGGTGCCCTGTCGCTCTGGCTCCTCCGCGCCATCGGCCCGACCGGCAGCCTGCAGTCCTTCGAGCGCCGCGAGGAGTTCGCCGCGATCGCCCGGGGCAACGTCGGCACCTTCCTCGGCGCCGTCCCCGACAACTGGTCCGTCACCGTGGGCGACCTGGTCGAGGAACTGCCCGAGGCCGTCGAGCCGCAGAGCATCGACCGTGTCGTGCTCGACATGCTCGCGCCGTGGGAGTGCGTCGACGAGGCGGCGGACGCGCTCGCTCCGGGCGGCCTCATCGTCTGCTACGTCGCGACCGTGACGCAGCTGTCCCGCACCGCCGAGGCGCTCCGCGACACCGGACGCTTCACCGACCCGCAGTCCAGCGAGACCCTGGTGCGCACCTGGCACGTCGAGGGACTGGCGGTCCGTCCGGACCACCGGATGGTGGCGCACACCGGCTTCCTGATCACCGCCCGTCGTCTGGCGGACGGGGTCGTCCTGCCGAACCTCAAGCGTCGTGCCGGCAAGGCCGAGTTCTCCGACGAGGACGTCGAGGCCTGGACGCCCGGCGCGGTCGGCGAACGCGGGGCCAGCGACAAGAAGCTCCGGAAGGTCGCCCGCCAGGCGGCTGCCCAGGCCCGCAAGGTCGCCGCTGCCGAAGCGGCCTCGGCGGCGTCCGACCCCTCCGACGGCGACCGGTAGGCTTCCCCCGTGCCCGTCCTGCATCGACCGGAAAGAGGATCCGTGCGCGCCATCCCCGCACTCGTCGTCACCATCGGACTCCTCGCGTCGCTGACCGCGTGCGCCACGCCCGGGGCCGGAACGGTCGGCACGTGCGCCCCCTCCGGCGCCGCGTCCGAGTCCGTGACGGCGAAGGGCGCCTTCGGTTCGGAGCCGAAGGTCAACGTGCCCGCCGGTCTCACGGTCCGCGGCACCCAGGTCTCGGTCCTCCGCCAGGGCGACGGCCGCACGATCGGTGACGGCACCCCCGTGCTGCTCGAGTACACGCTCGTCGACGGTGCCACCGGAGCGGTCGCGCAGACCACCGGCTACACCGGCAGCACCGCCCCGCTGACGGCCGGTTCGACCAACGGCGGCGCGCTCGGCAAGGCGCTCGAGTGTTCGCGCGTCGGCGACCGCCTCGCCGTGGTGATGCCGAAGTCGGCACTCTCGGGCACCGCCGCCACCGCCGACTCGGGCTCCACGTCGTCGAAGGCCGAGGACTCCGCCGTCTTCGTCATCGACGTCAAGCGCGCCTTCGACGCACGTGCCTCCGGGACGCCCCAGCTGGCGGGCGACGGCATGCCCGCCGTCGTGCTCGCTCCGAACGGCGCGCCCGGCATCACGATCCCCTCGTGGTCGGCGCCGAAGGAGAACGTGCAGCACCTGCTCCGCAAGGGCGACGGTGCGACGCTCACCGCGAAGGACACGGTCGTCGTCAAGTACACCGCCGTCTCGTGGGGCAGCAGCACGGCCGACTCTGCCGTCGTGGGCTCCAGCTGGACCGACGGCTCCGGCGCGCAGCCGTTGCCGCTGGCGAAGGGCCAGATCGCCGAGGGCATCCGCAAGGCGCTCCTCGGTCGTCACGTCGGCGACCAGGTCCTGGCGATCGACCACGAGCAGGGTGCCGCGTCCGGGTCCGCGTCCGCGTCCGCGTACGTCATCGACGTGCTCGGCGTGATGCCGCGCTGACGCGCACCGCAGGCTGCGTAGGATCGGCACGTGCCCACCACTCGTGCTCCCCGTGTGCCCGCTGAGGAACGGCTGTTCAGCCTCGTCCTGGCGCTCCTGTCGACGGAGTCCGGGCTGACGAAGTCCGAGATCCTGGCGAACGTCCAGGGCTACCGGCAGCGCTACAGCACCGGCGGGGACAACGCCTCGCTCGAGCGTCAGTTCGAGCGGGACAAGGACGACGTGCGCGAACTCGGCATCCCGCTCGAGACCATCGAGACGCCGGGCGCGGCGGGCAACAACCAGACGCTGCGCTACCGGATCCCGAAGGGCGAGTACGACCTGCCGCTCGACGTCCGGTTCACCCCGGACGAGTCCGCACTGCTCTCCCTCGCTGCGATGGCGTGGCGTGAGGGTGCACTCTCCGCGGACTCCCGCCGCGGGCTGCTCAAGGTCCGCTCGGCCGGGTCCGACGACGACGGGTCGGAGCACGACGCGGGCGACGGTGCCGCCGCCATCGGCGCCTACGCACCACGTCTGCGCACCCGCGACGCGGCCTTCGAGCCGCTGCGCTCGGCCCTCGACCGTGCGGCCGCCGTCCGGTTCTCGTACATCACGCCCGGGCACCACGAAGCCCGGGTCCGCGAACTCGCCCCGCTGGCGCTCGTGCAGCACGGTGGCCGGTGGATGCTCGCGGCACACGAGTTCGCGACCGACTCCGAGAAGAACTACCTGCTCGCCCGGATCGTCGGTCCGGTCACCCAGTACGAGGTCGGGCAGCACCCGGCTCCCGCCGACGCGGGGGAGCGGGCACTGGCCGGGCTCGACCGCGTCTGGGCGGAACGCACCGCAACGGTGCACGTGGGCCCGGGCTCCGACGCCGAGCGCCGACTCACCCGACGCCGGGACACGACCTCGACGACCGAGGGCGAACTCGTGATCCACCACGTCGACCCGCAGATCCTGGCCGAGGAACTGGCCGCCTTCGGGCCCGAGGTCCGCGTCGTCGAACCCGAGGACCTGCGGCAGCGTGTGGTCGACCGGCTCCGGGTGCTCGTCGAGGACCACACCGGCGCGCCCGACCTCGGTGCCGCGGACGAGACCACGGGGAACGACGGAGCGACGCATGGCTGACGCGCAACCGCTGCAGGCGCAGGACAAGCTCGCCTTCCTGCTGGCCCTGGTGCCGTACCTGATCGACCGGGAGCGCGTCTCGGTGTCCGAGGCCGCCCGGCACTTCGGCGTCCCGGAGTCCCGGATCCGTCGGGCAGTCGAACTGATCGCGGTCTCCGGTGTCCCCGGCGAGACCATGCAGTACCAGCACGGCGACCTGTTCGACATCGCCTGGGACGACTTCGACCAGAACGACATGATCGTCCTGACGAACCTCGTGGCGATCGACGACGCCCCGCGGCTGTCCGCCCGCGAGGCCTCGGCGCTCATCGCCGGCCTGCAGTACCTGTCGGCGCTGCCCGAGGCCGCCGACAAGGACGCCATCCGCGCCCTGATGGCGAAGCTGTCCCGCGGTGCCGGTGGTGCCTCGGGCAACGTCGCCGTCGGCCAGGACCTGCACGATGCCGCCCTGACCGTCATCCGAGAGGCCATGTCCGGCCGCCGCGGGCTGCGGTTCGAGTACGCCGGTCCGCGGACGCAGGGCAGCACCCGCCGGGTCGACCCGCTGCGGGTGGAGTCGATCGACGCGGACTGGTACCTCCGCGCCTGGGACCTCGACCGGGCCGCCGTCCGGACGTTCCGACTCGACCGGATGTCCGGCGTGCGCGTCGACGACCGGCCCGCGGAACGCACGCTCGACGACGTCGTGCTGCCGGACACGCTGTTCCAGCAGAGTGCCCAGGACGTCATCGTGACCGTGGAGCTCGACGGCTCGTCGCTGCCGCTGGTCGCGGACTTCCTGGCCGACACCGCGGACGCCCCCGACGACGGCGGACGGGTGCGCATCCGGCTCGCCGCGTCCGCCGGCTTCGACGGGGTCGTTCGCCTGGTGGCCGGGCTGCCGGGCCGGGCCGTGGTGCTCGACCCGCCGGCGGCCCGCCAGGCCGTGCACGACTTCGCCGCAGCCGCGCTCGACATCCACTGACGGAGCGCTGCCGTAGGATCGGGGCATGGCTTCGACGACCGCGAGCGGGCGAGGGAAGCGGCAAGGGCGCCTTCCCCAGGAGCCCGAAGGCCGCATGTCCCTCGGTCAGCACCTGATCGAGCTGCGCAACCGTCTGTTCAAGGCGGTCATCGCGGTCCTCGTCGGCGCGATCGGCGGCTGGTTCCTCACGCCGTTCGTGCTCGATTCGCTCCGGTCCCCGGTGACGCAGCTCGCCCGGGTCGGCGGTCACACGGCCGAACTCAACTTCCCGATGATCACCGGTGCGTTCGACCTGCGGTTGCAGATCGCGATCACGATCGGTGTCGTCATCGCCGGTCCGGTGTGGCTGTACCAGATCTGGGCGTTCATCGTCCCGGCCCTGGTCCGGCGTGAGAAGCAGTACGTGTGGGGCTTCCTCGGCACCGCGATCCCGCTGTTCTTCGCCGGGTGCGCGTTCGGCTGGTACGTCCTGCCGCACGTGGTCGGGATCCTCGGCAGCTTCGTCTCCGCCCAGGACACCTCGATCGTCGACGCGAAGGCCTACTACGACTTCGTCATCAAGCTCATCGTCGCTGTCGGCATCGCCTTCGTGCTGCCGGTGTTCCTGGTGCTGCTGAACTTCGTCGGCGTGCTGTCGGCGGCGGCGATCATCCGCTCGTGGCGCGTCGCGATCGTGCTCATCCTGATCTTCACCGCCCTGGTGACCCCGTCGGCGGACATCCTGTCGATGTTCATCCTGGCGATCCCGATGGTCGTGCTGTACTTCGCGGCCTGCCTGGTCACGTGGATCCACGACCGCCGTGTGGCGAAGCGCCAGGCGAAGCTCGACGAGGAGTACGGCCTGTGACCGAGACGAGCCTCAGCCCCGCCGAGCGGTTCGCCGCCGCGAAGGTCCGCTCACGCTCGCGGAACCTCGAGCTGTTCCGGACCGACCTGCGCTTCGACCTCGACCCGTTCCAGTTCGCGGCCTGCGACTCGGTGGACCAGGGCCGGAGCGTCCTGGTGGCCGCGCCGACCGGTGCCGGCAAGACGATCATCGCCGAGTTCGCGATCTGGTTGGCGATGCGGCAGCCGACCGCGAAGGTGTTCTACACGACGCCGATGAAGGCGCTGAGCAACCAGAAGTACGCCGAGCTCGTGCAGGCCTACGGCGAGACCGAGGTCGGGCTGCTCACCGGCGACACGAACGTCAACCCGCGGGCCCGCGTCGTCGTGATGACGACCGAGGTCCTGCGCAACATGATCTACGCCGACTCGGACCTGCTCGACGACCTGGCCTGGGTCGTCCTCGACGAGGTGCACTACCTGGCCGACCGGTTCCGCGGGGCGGTCTGGGAAGAGGTCATCCTGCACCTGCCGACCGAGGTCCGGCTGGTCTCCCTGTCCGCCACGGTCAGCAACGCCGAGGAGTTCGGCGACTGGCTGCAGACCGTCCGCGGCGACACCGACGTCATCGTGTCCGAGGACCGTCCGGTGCCGCTCGACCAGCACGTCCTCGTCGGCAACAAGATGGTCGACCTGTTCGACTCGTCGGGTGCGGCGGCGACCAATCGCGTCAACCCGGAGCTGCTCCGTCTGGTGGGCAGTGCCTCCCGGGGGTCCGGCGGTCCCCGCGGCCGACGCGGGCGCGGCGGGTTCCCCGAGCGTCGCGGTCCGCGCACCGAGAAGGCGCACCGCGAGCAGATCGCGAAGATGCTCGACGAGCGCATGCTGCTGCCGGCGATCTTCTTCGTGTTCAGCCGCAACGGTTGCGACCAGGGCGTCCGGCACGTCGTGCGCTCCGGGCTGTCCCTGACGACCGCTGACGAGCGTCGGGAGATCCGCGAGACGGCCGAGTACCACTGCCGCACGCTCCTCGACGAGGATCTGGCCGTGCTCGGCTACTGGGAGTGGCTCGAGGGCCTCGAACGCGGCGTCGCCGCCCACCACGCCGGCCTGCTGCCCGCCTTCAAGGAGGTGGTCGAGGACCTGTTCCAGCGCAAGCTCGTCAAGGTCGTGTTCGCCACCGAGACCCTGGCGCTCGGCGTGAACATGCCGGCGCGCACCGTGGTGCTCGAGAAGCTCGAGAAGTTCAACGGCGAGGCCCGGGTGCCGATCACGCCGGGGGAGTACACCCAGCTCACCGGCCGTGCGGGTCGTCGTGGCATCGACGTCGAGGGCCACTCGGTCGTGCAGTGGACGGACGGTCTCGAGCCGCAGGCGGTGGCCTCGCTCGCGAGCCGTCGGACGTACCCGCTCAACTCGTCGTTCAAGCCGACGTACAACATGGCCGTCAACCTCATCGAGCAGTTCGGCCGCGACCGGACGCGCGAGGTCCTCGAGACCTCGTTCGCGCAGTTCCAGGCGGACCGGTCGGTCGTCGACCTGGCACGCAAGGTCCGCTCGCAGCAAGAGTCGCTCGACGGGTACCAGGACGCCATGCAGTGCCACCTCGGCGACTTCACCGAGTACGCGGCGCTCCGCCGACGTCTCTCGGACCTCGAGCGCACGAACGTCCCCGGTGGTCGGGAGGCGTCGCACGGTGCCCGGCAGGAGCGCCAGGCCGCGATCAGCGAGGTCCGACGCCAGCTCCAGCGCCACCCCTGCCACGCCTGCCCGGACCGCGAGGCCCATGCCCGCTGGGCCGAGCGCTGGTACAAGCTCAAGCGCACCAACGACAAGCTCGTGCAGCAGATCCGCTCGCGCACGGGAGCGGTCGCGACGACGTTCGACCGGGTCACCGACGTGCTGCTGGCGCTCGGGTACCTGGTGCAGGACGCGCAGGGCGACGTCACGGTGGCCGCCGGTGGTCGGCGCCTGCAGCGCATCTACGGCGACCGCGACCTGCTGGTCGCCGAGTGCCTGGAGGCGGGGGTCTGGAAGGACCTCACGCCCGCGCAGCTGGCCGGCATGGCAGCGACGATCGTCTACCAGCCGCGTCGTGAGGACGCGCCCGGCACCGAGCACGCCGTCCCGCGTGGCGCGTTCCGTCCGGCGCTCGACGAGACGCTGACGATCTGGTCGCGCCTGGACGACGTCGAGCGGGACGCCCGACTCGCGGGCTCCGAGCCGCCGACCCCGGCCATCGCACTCGGCATGTTCCGCTGGGCGTCCGGCTCGCCGCTCGACGACGTGCTGCGCTCGCTCGACCTGGCCGCCGGTGACTTCGTCCGCTGGTCGAAGCAGGTCATCGACCTCCTCGACCAGATCCGAAACGCCGGCGACCCCGACCTGGCGCAGGTCGCACGTCGTGCCACCGACGCGGTCCGCCGCGGCATCGTCGCGTACGCGACGGTCTGACGGGAGGCCCGGTGACGGTCCTCGGGACAGCCGCGCGCCCGGCGCGGGCGGGCGTCCGGCATGCGCACGGGCCGTCGACGCCGGACGTGCCGGGTTCGGCGTCCGTCTTCGCCGCGCTGCCGCTCGGACAGTCGGTGCCCCTCTCGGTGATCGGTGGCCTGCTCTTCGCGCTGTCGTTCCCGTCGCCGGGCTGGTGGTTCCTGGCCTACCCCGCCGTGGCGTGCCTGCTGCTCGCGGCGATGGGCCAGCGTGCCCGTCGGGCGTCCTGGCTCGGCCTGCTCGCCGGTGCCGTGTTCTGGGTGCCGGCGATCTCCTGGGCCGGGCGGTACCTCGGCCCGGTGCCGTGGTTCGCGCTGGCGTTGCTCGAGGCGGCCCTCTTCGCCCTCGGCACGGTCGCGATCGCACTGGCGTACCGGTGGGTCCCGCGGGTGGTGACCTCGACCGCCGGGCGGGTGTGGGGCCTCCCGGCCGTGGTGGCCGCTCTGTGGACCGGACGCGAGTGGTTCTCCGGCAGCTGGCCGTACGGCGGGTTCGCCTGGGGCCGGGTGGGCCTGTCGCAGTCGCAGGGTCCCTTCACGCACATCGCCGCGTACGTCGGCGTGCTCGGGCTGAGCTTCGTCGTCGTGTACTGCGTCGCCGTGGTGGTGTCGCTCGGGCTGGTCGGCGGTGTCCGGCTGCCGATGCGCATCGCGACCGCCGGGCTGCTCGTGTCGGCGGTGCTGGCCGTGCCCGCGTGGCCGACCGCGGTCCACGGCACCGTCCGGATCGAGTCCGTGCAGGGCAACGGCCCGGCGGGCTACTTCGACCGCGCACAGCCTGGCGACGTCCTGCGCTCCCAGGTCGCCGCGACCGACGTCGACGCCCGCGGGGTCGACCTGGTGGTCTGGCCCGAGGCGGGCGCCGAGTACGACCCACGCCGCGAACCGGTCATCGCCGGAGCGCTCGACGCGGTCGTGCGGAGCGTCGGCGCGCCCATCGTCGCCGGAGCCGTGACGCAGACCTCGTCGGGCGTGCTGCACAACACCTCGTTCGTCTGGGGTGCGGACGGCTGGCAGGCCTCCTACGACAAGAAGCGCCCGGTGCCGTTCGGTGAGTACGTGCCGGACCGCTGGTTCTACTCGAAGCTCGCGCCGTCGCTGATCGGCCTGCTGCAGCGCGACTACACGCCGGGGACGAAGCCGAACGTGCTGCCGGTCGCGGGCATCCGGGCCGGCGTGATGATCTGCTTCGACGTCGTCGACGACGGGTTGACCGCCGACCTGGCGCGTGGAGGAGCGCAGGTGATCCTGGCGCAGACGAACAACGCGGACTTCGACGGCACCGACGAGAACCTGCAGCAGCTCGAGATCGCGCGGATGCGGGCGGTCGAGACCGGACGGTCGCTCGTCAACATCTCCACCGTCGGAGCGTCCCAGGTGATCGACCCGGACGGTCGCACGATCGACCGGGTGCCCGCGTACACGGCGACCTCGATGGTGACCGACGTCCCGCTCGGCACCTCGACGACGCCCGCCACCGTGGTGTCCGGGGACGTCACCCTGGTGCTGTCGCTCGGCGGGCTGCTCGTGCTGCTGGCCTGCGCTCCCTGGCGTCGTCGGCACCGCTGACGTCGTCCTGCGGGTGCCGATCGGACCCCGCGCACTGGGAAGGGACTGTGAATGCAGCCCCACCGGAACGAAACCCGGGTGGTGTGGGTTTGACCGGGGGAACGAGCGAGAGGAGTCGGACATGGCTGATCGGAGTCTCCGAGGCATGCGGCTCGGGAGCCAGAGCCTCCAGAGCGAGGACGGTGTCGAGCTCTCCGAGCGGAAGCGCGCCGTCTACCAGGCGGCATCGGGTGAGACCTTCGACGTGGTGTTCTCCGCCGACGCCGAGGTCCCGCAGGTGTGGTCGGACCCACGGAGCGGTTGGGAGGGGCGTCTCCTCGGCGAGGACGGCAAGCCCGTCGAGATCGCTGCCGAGGACGTCAAGGCACCACGTACCCACTGGGACATGCTGCTCGAGCGGCGCTCCCGGGAAGAGCTCGAGGAACTGCTGGAGGAACGTCTCCAGGTCCTCCGGGCCCGTCGCGGCGCCTAGTCGCACCAGACGAGAACGGCCCGCTCCCCAGCAGGGGAGCGGGCCGTCGTCGTGTCCGAGGTCAGTCGGTTCAGTCGCGAGCGGGGTCCGTGCCGAACGCGGCGTCGGCTTCGCTCTCGGCGGCCGAGAGTCGATCACCCATGCTGCGGTCCGACTGGGCCAGGCGGTCGTCGAGCTCCGACGGCGGCACGATGTCCGCGACGGAGGCATCGGCCGCGGGGGAGCCGGAGCGTCCGGCGCCGTCCCGTGCCTGGGTGTTGGCGAGGCTCTCGTCAGCGAGCTTCGAGATCCGCGACAGGAAGTCCGATCCGGCAGCGCCACCGGCCGCCGACCCACCGGAACCGGTCCGCTGGGCACTGAAGCCCTTCGCGATGCCGGACAGCGCCTCGGTGAACTCGCTCGGGATCATCCAGAGCTTGTTCGAGTTGCCCTCGGCGATCTTCGGGAGCATCTGCAGGTACTGGTAGGACAGCAGCTTCTCGTCCGGGTCGCCCTGGTGGATGGCGTCGAACACGGTCGCGATGGCCTGCGCTTCACCCTCGGCCCGGAGGACCTGGGCCTTCGCGTCACCCTCAGCACCGAGGATCGCCGCCTGTCGCTGGCCCTCGGCCTCGAGGATCTGCGACTGCTTCGTGCCCTCGGCCTGCAGGATCGCCGCACGACGGTTCCGCTCGGCGCGCAGCTGCTGCTCCATCGCGTCGACGATCGACACGGGCGGCTCGATGGCCTTGAGCTCGACTCGGCCGACGCGGATGCCCCACTTGCCGGTCGCCTCGTCGAGGACGACACGGAGCTGGCCGTTGATGTTGTCGCGGCTGGTCAGTGCCTCTTCGAGGTTCAGCCCACCGACGACGTTGCGGAGCGTGGTGGTCGTGAGCTGCTCGACGGCGCCGAGGTAGTTCGCGATCTCGTAGGTGGCGGCGCGGGCGTCGGTGACCTGGAAGTAGACGACCGTGTCGATCGAGACGACCAGGTTGTCCTCGGTGATGACGGGCTGCGGCGGGAACGAGACGACCTGTTCACGCATGTCGATGAGCGGCCGGAGCCGGTCGATGAACGGCACCAGCAGGTTCAACCCCGGAGTGAGGGTCTTGTGGTACTTGCCGAGTCGTTCGACCACGCCGGCGGTGGCCTGGGGGACGATGCGGATGGCCTTCGCGAGGACCGTGATCACGAAGATCACGATGACCACGATCAGGACGATGAGCACGACCGTCCCGGTGGAGAGCGTCATTGGGCTGCCTTCTGTTCGATGCGGACGACGGCGGTGGAGCCTTCGATGGACTCGACGACCACGCGCGTGCCGAGCGGCGGCGTGCGGTCGACGGCGCCGGCGGCGAACCGGGCGCTCCAGGTCTCACCGTTGGCCAGGCGGACCTGACCGGGGGCGGAGGGTGTGAACGCGAGGGCGACCGTGCCGGCCATGCCGACCAGTCCCTCGACGCCGGTGCGGTGCGGATCGGCACCGCGGTTCAGCGCCTGCAGCACACGAGGACGGACGACGGCGAGCAGCAGCAGTGCGAGCACCGCGGCGATGATAGCGCTGAGCCACCACGGGGCGCCGAGCAACGCGGCGATCAACCCGCCGGCGGCACCGGCCGCGAGCATGAGGAAGATGAAGTCGAGGGTGAAGACCTCGACCACCCCCAACACGAGCACCAGGGCGATCCACACGATCACCTGGGTCCAATCCGAGACGTTCACGCGATCTCCCTCCCTTGCATCGCGCACGGCCTTCGCAGCATCGCGATGTCCGGTCCTGTTGCGTCCAACGTATCAGCGACCACTGATCGGCAGGTGGCACCGACCGGCTCGGGTGGTGGCGGGCGCACGCTTGCTAGGCTCGATGCCGCCCGGGACGACCAGGACCGGCGCCGCCCCACGACAGGAGACAGCACTGTGAGCAGCCCCCTCGCCCCCGGATCCCTCGAGGGCACGCGCGCCCTCGTCACCGGCTCCTCCCGCGGCATCGGCGCGGACACCGTCGGGTACCTGGCCGAGGCCGGCGCGAAGGTCGTCGTCAACTACCGCAACAAGGCCCGTCGTGCCGAGCAGATCGTCGAGAAGGTCGTCGCGGCCGGGGGAGCGGCCCTGGCCCTGCAGGCCGACCTCACCGACCACGACTCCGTGCAGGCCATGGTCGACGCCGTCGTCGCCGAGTGGGGCGGCATCGACCTGCTCGTGCTCAACGCCTCCGGCGGCATGGAGTCCGGGATGGGCGAGGACTACGCGCTCCGCCTGAACCGTGACGCCCAGGTCGACATGCTCCAGACCGCGGTGCCGCACATGCCCTCCGGCTCGCGCGTCGTCTTCGTCACGAGCCACCAGGCCCACTTCGTCGAGACCGCCGAGACCATGCCCGAGTACGTCCCGGTCGCGAAGAGCAAGCGCGCCGGCGAACTCGCCCTCCGCGAGCTCCTGCCCCAGCTCGAGGCGGCGGGCATCGAGTTCGTCACCGTCTCCGGCGACATGATCGAGGGCACCATCACCGCGACCCTGCTGAACCGCCTGAACCCCGGCGCGATCGAGGGCCGTCGGGACGCCGTCGGCAAGCTCTACAGCGTCTCCGAGTTCGCGGCCGAGATCGCCCTCGCCGCGGTCGAGCCGATCCCC
The DNA here is from genome assembly GCF_030407555.1 of Curtobacterium sp. APC 4022. Classification (NCBI taxonomy): domain Bacteria; kingdom Bacillati; phylum Actinomycetota; class Actinomycetes; order Micrococcales; family Microbacteriaceae; genus Curtobacterium; species Curtobacterium sp. APC 4022. The sequence goes on along the minus strand of NZ_JASDDD010000004.1, from coordinate 133,654 downwards.
GCCGACCACACCAAGCTCGTCGGCGACGTCAGCTCCTTCACGGCCTGATCGAAGTGACCGCCGCACCCGGCCTGCGCCGGACCTCCCGCATCCTGCTGCTCGACCCCGACGGGCGTGTGTTCCTCATGGACACGAACGCGCCGTCGTCCGACGGCGCGCACCGCTGGATCACGCCGGGCGGCGGTGTGGACCCGGGGGAGTCGCACCGTGACGCCGCGATCCGCGAACTCCGCGAGGAGACCGGCATCGTCATCGACGAACCCGGCGAGCCGGTCTGGTCGTGGGACTTCGCCGTCGAGTGGGACCAGGCCGACCACGACCGCGGGCACGCCGAGTTCTACGTGGTCCGGACGCCCGGCTTCGCGCTGTCCGATGCCGAGTGGACCGACGACGAGCGGGTCGACATCCTCGCCTCGCGCTGGTGGACGGCCGACGAGCTCGACGCCACTGACGAGCCCTTCGAGCCGGCGGAACTGCCGGACCTGGTGCGTCGCCACCGCGACTGACCACGAGCCGGGAGGCGCGGTGCAAGGCCGCCACGGGCCTCCAGTCCGACGGTCCGTCCGGTGCCCGGTCCGTCCCTGCGAGCGACACGCCGTCGTCGGCGTAGCGTCGCGCCCATGACGTACAGCCAGCCGGATCCGGCAGAAGAGACCACGCAGGCAGAGCCCGAGCAGCCCGACACGGAGCAGTCCACCGTCGGCGAGCAGGGTGAGGAGCACGCAGCGCTCGAGATCGACAGCTCGGACGTCCCGACGACGTCCGACGACTCGTCGAACTGACGCTCGCACAACACGCCGGACGCCTGGTGACGGCACTCAGACGAGTGTCGACACCAGGCGTTCGACGCGTCCGCGGACGTCGTCGCGGATCGGGCGGACGGCCTCGAGCGGCAGGCCTGCCGGGTCGGTGAGCTCCCAGTCCTCGTAGCGCTTGCCGGGGAACACCGGGCAGGCGTCGCCGCAGCCCATCGTCACGACGACGTCGGCGTGCCGGACGGCGTCCGTGGTGAGGATCGCGGGGGTCTGGCCGACGATGTCGATGCCGACCTCGTGCATGGCGGCCACCGCGACCTGGTTCACCTGGTCGGCGGGTTCGGAGCCGGCGGAGAAGACGTCGACGCGGTCGCCGGCGATCGCGCGGAGGAACCCGGCCGCCATCTGCGAGCGGCCGGCGTTGTGCACGCAGACGAACAGGACGGCCGGGCGGCGGGCGGGCTGGACTGGTGCGTCGGTCATGTGCCCATCCTGCCGGACGGGTGGCGGCTCCGGTCGGCGCGTGCCGCGTTCCTGGCGGGTGCCGCACAACAGAAGCTCGTCCGAACCGTGGCATCCCGTGGTTCCGGCAGGCTTCTGTTGGGCGCAGCCGTGCTGAACCAGGACGCCGGAGCGTCAGGCCGGGCTGGGCAGGGTCCGGCAGCCGTAGCGTGCGCCGCACAACAGATGCTCGTCCGAACCGCGGCTTCCCGTGGTTCCAGCAGGCTTCTGTTGGGCGCAGCCGTCGTGAACCGCCGCGCCGGAGCGTCAGGCCGTGCTGGGCGGGGTCCGGCAGCCCCGAGCTGTGCGCCGATAATGCATATTATGTCAGCTCGGTCGTATTCAGCAACTGGCCACAAGCTCGCGGCCCCCCGTGCTCCCCGTGACCGGCCGTGACCACGACGTCATCGACTCCGCCCCCTGAGGTCGCGCAGGAGCGCGACCAGCAGGGCGGCCGGGAGGCCCGTGGTGACTCCGCCACGGGCCTCCCGGCCGTTCGACGGGACCACGTGTTAGGTTGTGCGCAACATGATTGCACGCAGCAGGATCACCAGCGCGGTCGGCGCCGCCCTCAGCGCGCACGGCACGGCGGCCCTCGTCACCGAGCCGCTCGGTCAGCGCGCCCGCCGGCTGGCCGACCGCGGCTTCGCCCCCGGCGTCCCGCACGCGATCCTCGTCCCGCTGCTCGAGGTCGTGTCCGGCACGCTGCTCCCGCGCACCGGACTGGTCGGCGCCGCCGCAGCCGCCGCTGCCACCGCGCTCGGTGCGGTCCGCGTCGGAGCGGACGTCGAGGACCGCACGGTCACCACCGGCACCGCTGCCGCGGTCGGCCTGACCGTCGCCGGGCTCGCCGCCGCAGTGCGCGCGACCCGTGGCCGCTCCCGCGCGGGCCTCCTCGCCGTGATCGGCACCGTCGTCGTGTTCGAGCTCGTCCGCCGCCGCCGCGTGCTCCGGGCGCGCTGACCCGATCCACCTCCTTCCCGTCCCGCTCCCCCACTACCGAAAGGCACCCGAACCGATGTCCCGTCGCCGTTCCTCCCGCTCCTCCGTCCCCCGTACCGTCGTCCGCATCCTGCTCGGCGCGACGATGACCTGGGCCGGCATCAGCCACCTCACCGTCGCCCGCGAGGAGTTCCGCGCCCAGGTGCCGAAGTTCGTGCCGCTCGACCCCGACGTGACGGTCCTGGCCTCCGGCATCGCCGAGATCTCGCTCGGCGCCGCCCTCATGCTGCTCGTCCGTCGTCAGGCGACCGTCGGCTGGGTCGCCGCGGTGTTCTTCACGGCGATCTTCCCCGGCAACATCGCGCAGTGGATGCACCACCGCGACGGCTTCGGGCTGGACACCGACACCAAGCGCTTCGTCCGCCTGCTGTTCCAGCCGGTGCTCATCGCCGTCGCACTCTGGGCCACGAACGCGCTCCGCAAGCGCCGCTGAGCCGCCCCTCGCGGTGAGCTAGCCTCGTCCGAGATGACGACACGTACCCGGGTCACCCTCGGTCGCCGCGAGGACCTCGGCGCCGACTGCGCCAACTGCTTCGGCCTCTGCTGCGTCGCGTTGGCGTTCACCCGGTCGGTCGACTTCCCGGTGGACAAGGACGCGGGCGACCCGTGCGCCAACCTCGACCCCACCGACGGGTGCACGATCCACCCGCGCCTGCGGTCCGAGGGGTTCCGGGGCTGCACGGTGTTCGACTGCTCGGGTGCCGGGCAGAAGGTGTCCCGGCACACTTTCGCCGGCCGGTCCTGGCGGGATGACACAGCCACCAGGGACGCGATGTTCGCGGTCTTCCCCGTCGTCCGGCGGCTGCACGAGCTGCTCCGGTACCTGGACGAGGCGATCACCCTCGCCCAGGATGCCCGGGCAGCCGCACCGCTGACGAAGCGGTTCGACCGGGTCCGCGCCCTCAGCGACGCGGACCCGGACACGCTGCTCGCGACGGACGTGGGCGCGGAGTACGACGCCGCCCGTCCGCTCCTCCTCGATGCGAGTCGGGAGGCGCGCGCCAGTGACGCCCGTACCCGGAACGCCCCCACCCGGAACGCCGGCGCCCAGCACACCGGCAGCGTCCGCGCCACGACGAGCGACGACCGCCGCATCGGCCGTCTGCGTGTCGGCCCCGGCGTGGACCTGCTCGGCGCCGACCTGCGGCGGGCGGACCTTCGGGGCGCGAGCCTCCGCGGAGCGCTCCTCATCGGCGCCGACCTGACGGGTGCCGACCTCCGCCGGTGCGAGTGCATCGGCGCGGACCTCCGCGACGCGGACCTGTCCGGTGCCGACCTCCGGGGCGCGGTCTACCTGACGCAGATGCAGGTGAACGCGGCACGCGGCGACGCACGGACCCGCCTCGACGACGGGTTCCAGCGGCCGTCCCACTGGGCAGCCTGACCCGCGCCATCGCAGACCGACGACGCACCGCGACCAGACTGACGGACGGGAGGCCCGTGGCGGATCCGCCACGGGCCTCCCGTCCGTCGTCGGCTCGGCGACCGGTCGTCGTCAGTAGTCGACGCGCCCGTGCCGGTTGTGGAACTCGCCGGTCGGCCCGTCCGGACCGAGGAGCGCGAGCATGACGGTGGCGTCCGTGCCCTCGGTCACCGTCTGGTGACCGGAGTGCCCGTTGAAGTCCGTCGCGGTGTAGCCCGGGTCGCTGACGTTGACGCGGAAGCCCGGCAGGTTCTTCGCGTACTGCACGGTGAGGGTGATGACGGCGGCCTTCGACGCGGCGTACGGGATGCTCGGCACGTGGAACTCGTCGTGTCCCGGCGTGCTGAGGAACCGCGGCCAGCCGACGCCGGACGCGACGTTCACGATGACGGGGTTCTCGGAGGCACGGAGCAGCGGTAGCGCAGCCTGGGTGACCCGGACGATGCCGGTGACGTTGGCGTCGAGGACGGACGCCATCGCATCGGCGGTGAGGTCGTCGACCCCGTGCGCGGTCCCGAGCACCCCGGCGTTGTTGACGAGGACGTCGAGCGCCGGGATCGACGCGACGGCCTCGTCGATGCTCGACTGGTCGGTGACGTCGAGGCGGACGACGGTGGCGCCGAGGGCACGCACCTCGACGGCGTCGTCCGGGTTGCGGACGCCGGCGTACACGGTGTGGCCGGCTTCGAGGAGTCGGCGGGCGGTCTCGAGTCCCAGGCTGCGGTTCGCCCCGGTGATGAGTGTGGTGGTCATGGGGACCATCGTGCTCGCTCTGCCCCGACTCCCCCAGGCCCCGGTCGACGTGCTGTCCGGTGGACCCTGGGACTGTGAGTACCACGGTCCCGCGGTCGATCCGCGCGAGGATGGGTGCATGAGCGAGTTCGCCGACGTCCTGCGGTCCTGGCGCGACCGGGTCACCCCCGCCGAGGTCGGGCTGCCCGCCGGTGTCGGGCGGCGGACCGCGGGGCTCCGCCGTGAGGAGCTCGCGGCCCTCGCCGGCGTCAGCGTCGACTACGTCGTGCGTCTCGAGCAGGGCCGTGCGACCAACCCGTCACCGCAGCTGCTCGCCGCCCTCGCCACCGCGCTCCGTCTGACCGAGCCGGAGCGCGACCACCTGTTCCGCGTCGCCGGCGCCGCTCCCCCGTCGCGCGGGCTCGTCCCCCGGCACATCACGCCCGGCGTGCAGCGGATCGTCGACCGGCTGACGGACGTGCCGCTCGCCGTGTTCACCGCCAGCCACGACCTGCTGCACCGCAACGAGCTCTGGGCCGCGGCCACGGGCGACGGCGACCGGTGGCAGGGGCGCTCGGCGAACCTGGTCTGGCAGTTCTTCACCGACGGCCACGCCGGGGTCGACTTCGACGACGAGCACGCCGAGGCCTTCGCGTCGGACCTGGCCGCCGACCTCCGCACCGCGCTCGGTCGCTACCCGGACGACCGCCACCTCGCCGAGCTCGTGCGGGACCTGCGGGCGACGAGCCCCGAGTTCGAGCGGCGCTGGGGTGAGGCCCGGATCGCCGAGCACCGGACCAGCCGCAAGACCCTGCGGACGCCGGTCGGCCCGATCGAGGTCGACTGCGACACCCTCTCGGTGCCGGGCAGCGACCTGCGGATCGTCGTCTACACGGTGGTCCCCGGCAGCGAGGACGCGTCGCGACTCGACCTGCTGCGGGTCACGGGCCTCCAGCGCGTCTGACCCCCCGCGGGACGCAACGTGGGCGGCACCGCGCAACGGAGTACCGCTGCGAGGAACCGCCCACGTTGCGTCTTGCGAGAGGACTACTCGCCGAAGCCGGACCGGACCAGGTCCGTCAGGACGTCGACCGCGGCGCGTGCGTCGGGGCCCGAGGCCTCGATCGTCACCGCCGCCCCCTTCGGCAGCGCGAGCGCCATGATCGCCAGCAGGCTCTTCGCGTCGACGCCGTTCACCCGGACGGACGCGTCGTGCTTCGCGGCGGTCTTCACGAACTCCGCGGCGGGACGTGCGTGCAGGCCGGACGCGTTGACCAGCTCCACGGTGGCGGACGCGTGGGTCCCGTCGGCCGCAGCAGCGTGGGTCCCGTCGGCCGCACCGGCGTCGGTCACGTGGGGCGCGCCTCCCGGGAGGCCCGTGGCCGCGTCGTCGGGACCGGCGTCGGTCTCGGCACCGGCAGCGCTGGCAGCAGCCGCCAGGACCGCGTCGACGTCACCGCCGGTCTGGGCGGCGACCGCCGCGGCGACGGTCCCCTCGACGATCGGGGCGTCCGAGACGTGGACCCGTGCACGCAGGTCGTCGTCGAGGAAATCGAGCGCGGTGTCCGTCGTGAGGTAGGCCGATCCGAGGTCGCAGAGCACGACGATGCCGTCCGCTCCGGCGAGCTGTTCGATGCCGGCGGTGATCGCCTCGAACGAGGTGCCGATGCCGCCCTCGTCGGTGCCGCCCGCTGCGACGAGCTGCACGTCGCCGGCCATCTGCCGGGCGATGTCGACCGTGCCCTGGGCAACGGCGGCGCTGTGCGAGACGACGAGGATGCCGACGCTCATGCCGCGTCCACGGCCGCGCGCAGGACGTAGGCGCTCGACTGGGCGCCCGGGTCGCGGTGCCCGACGGCACGGTCGCCGAGGTAGCTCGCACGGCCCTTCCGGGCGACGAGTGCGTCGGTCGACTCCGCGCCGGTGGCGGCGGCGTCGGCGGCCGCGGCGAGCACGCGCTCCGGGGTCTCCCCCGCTGCGGCTGCCGCAGCTGCCGCGTCGACGGCCGGCGTCCACGCGTCGATCATCGTCTTGTCGCCGACCTCGGCCTTGCCGCGGGAGACGACGCCGTCGCGGGCCGCGGTGAGGACCGCGACGAGCGTGTCGGCGTCGAGCTCCGTGGCGTCGCCGGCGGCCTGGGCTGCCTTGAGGTACGCGGTGCCGAACAGCGGACCGGCCGCACCACCGACCGTGGAGATGAGTTTCGTCGCGACGAGCTTGAACACGGCGCCCGGGGTCTCGAGGTCCGCGTCGTCGAGTGCGACGAGCACCGCCCGGAACCCGCGGTCGAGGTTCTCACCGTGGTCGCCGTCACCGATCTCGCGGTCGAGCGTGATCAGCTCCGCCCGGTGCTCGTCGATCGTGGCGGCGGTGCGGCGGACCCAGTCGATGGCCCAGGCGGTGTCGAGCGACAAGGTGTGTCCCTTCGTGCGGCCGACCCGTGGTCGGCGTCGTGAGCGGAGTCGTCGTGCGGTGTCAGCGTCCCCAGCGGAGCGACGGCGTCTCCACCGGCGCGTCCCAGAGTGCGGTGAGGTCCTCGTCGAGCACCGTGACGGTGAGCGAGAACCCCTGCATCTCGAGGGAGGTGACGTAGTTGCCGACCAGGCTACGCGCGACCGTGTAGCCACGATCCGACAGGACCTCGGCGGCGCGTCGGTAGGCGATGTAGAGCTCTGACTGCGGCGTGCCGCCCATGCCGTTGACCAGCAGGAGCAGCTGCGAGCCGGCGGGTGCCTGTAGGTCGGTCAGGATCGGCTCGAGCACGCGGTCGACCAGTTCGTCGGCTGGGGCCATCGGGATGCGCTCGCGGCCGGGTTCGCCGTGGATGCCGATGCCGAGCTCGACCTCGTCGTCGGCCAGCGTGAACGAGGGCTCGCCGGCGTGCGGGACGGTGCCGGAGGCCAGCGCGAGCCCCATGGACCGGGTCACCTCGTTGACGTGCCGGGCCACCGCCGCGACGGCGTCCAGGTCGTCGCCCCGCTCGGCGGCGGCGCCGGCACACTTCTCGACGACCACGGTGCCGGCCACGCCACGGCGACCGGCGGTGAAGAGCGAGTCCTGCACGGCGACGTCGTCGTCGACCACGACGCTCTCGACCCGGACGTCGTCCATCGCGGCGAGCTCGGCGGCGGTCTCGAAGTTCAGGACGTCGCCGGTGTAGTTCTTCACGATGTGGAGCACGCCCGCTCCCCCGTCGACGGCCTTCGTGGCGGCGACGATCGGGTCGGGGGTCGGGCTGGTGAACACCGGGCCCGGCACGGCGGCGTCGAGCATGCCGTGTCCGACGAAGCCGGCGTGCAGGGGCTCGTGGCCGCTGCCGCCGCCGCTGACGATGCCGACCTTGCCGCTGACCGGGGCGTCCCGGCGGTGCAGGTGCAGCGGGTCCTCGACCAGCACCACGTGTTCGGCGTGGGCGAGGGCGAACCCCCGGACGGTCTCGATGACGACGTCGTGCGGGTCGTTGATGAGCTTCTTCATGCTGCGCCTCCGGGAGTGCGACGAGGGTGTGACACGGGTACGACACGGATGTCCGGCACCGGTCCACCGTCTGCACACCGCCGACGTCGTCCGGAGTCGGCTCACTGTACCGCCGGGACGAGTCCGCGCCAGGGGTCCGTCCGGGTACCTGTGCCGTCGTGCTGCACGTTCGTGCAGCCGTCGCTCGTCCCGAGCCGGTCCCCGAGTCCTCGCGCATCCACGTCCGGTGCACGTCCGTTCACTTTCGCCGGAATGCGGTTCGTGTCCATCACCCTCCGGAAATCCCCAGCACTATGCTCGGGCTCAATCACTCGACGGGGAGTGCCGGTGCTCAGCCGGGCCCCCGACCACAGCAAATCGGAGGTACCGGTGGACGACATCGGCGTCAAATTCCTGTCTGAGCTCGTCGGCACGGCGATGCTCATCATCCTGGGTGGCGGCGTGGTCGCCGCGGTCTCCCTCACGAAGTCCAAGGGCTTCGGCGCAGGCTTCCTCATGGTCACGATCGGTTGGGGCTTCGCGGTCTTCGCCGGCGTCACCGTCTCGTACAAGTCCGGCGGCCAGCTGAACCCCGCCGTGACCATCGCGCAGGCCATCATCGGCAACATCACCGTCGGCGAGATGTTCCTCTTCTGGCTCGCGCAGCTCATCGGCGCGATCATCGGTGCCGTCATCGTCTGGCTCGCCTACAAGCAGCACTTCGACGAGGAGCCCGACCCCGCGGCCAAGCTCGGCGTGTTCTCGACCGGCCCCGCGATCCGCAACTACGCGTGGAACCTCGTGACCGAGATCATCGGCACGTTCGTCCTCGTGTTCGTCGTCCTCGCCTTCACGAACGGCAAGACACCGACCGAACTCGGCGCCATCCCGGTCGCCTTCCTGGTGATCGCGATCGGTGTGTCGCTCGGTGGCCCCACCGGCTACGCGATCAACCCGGCCCGTGACCTCGGTCCGCGCATCGCGCACGCCTTCCTGCCGATCAAGGGCAAGGGCACCAGCGACTGGTCCTACGCCTGGGTCCCGGTCGTCGGCCCGCTCGTCGGTGGCACGATCGCCGCGCTGCTCGCCGGACCGCTGCTCCCGATGGCGTAGCTCGTCCCCGCACCAGCACGACGCACGACGCACGACCAGCACCACCCGCGCGGCCGCCGCACTGCACCTCCGACGTGGCGGCCGCGTCCCACCCAGCGCGTCCAGGCGCGCCGCACCACCCGCACCACCCGCACAACCCGCACCACCTGAGCGACCGGGTCGACCCGTCCCGTCCGCAGCACCGAACACCGTCGTAAGGAGCACCAATGGCCGACTACATCGTCGCCATCGACCAGGGCACGACCAGCACGCGAGCGATCGTCTTCGACCACTCCGGATCGATCGTCTCCGTCGGTCAGAAGGAACACGAGCAGATCTTCCCGCGCGCCGGTTGGGTCGAGCACGACCCGGCGGAGATCTGGGACAACACCCGCGAGGTCATCGGCCAGGCACTCTCCCGCGCCGACATCACCCGCCACGACGTCGCCGCCGTGGGCATCACCAACCAGCGCGAGACCGCCGTCGTCTGGGACCGCACCACCGGCAAGGCCGTCTACAACGCCATCGTCTGGCAGGACACCCGCACCCAGGCGCTCGTCGACAAGCTCGCCGACGGTGACACCGACCGCTACAAGGCCATCGTGGGCCTGCCCCTGGCGACGTACTTCGCCGGTACCAAGATCATGTGGATCCTCGAGAACGTCGAGGGCGCCCGTGAGAAGGCGGAGGCCGGCGACCTGCTCTTCGGCACCACCGACACCTGGGTCCTCTGGAACCTGACCGGCGGCACCGACGGCGGCGTGCACAAGACCGACGTCACCAACGCCTCGCGTACCCTCTTCATGGACCTCGAGACGCTGCAGTGGCGCGACGACATCCTGGCCGACTTCGGTGTGCCGAAGTCGATGCTCCCCGAGATCGTCAGCTCCTCCGAGGTCTACGGCCACGTCGAGTCCTCGAGCCTCCTCCGCGAGGTCCCGATCGCCGGCATCCTGGGCGACCAGCAGGCCGCGACCTTCGGCCAGGCCGCGTTCGACCAGGGCGAGTCGAAGAACACCTACGGCACCGGTAACTTCCTCATCTTCAACACGGGCACGGACATCGTCCGCTCGGAGAACGGGCTGCTCACGACCGTCGGCTACAAGCTCGGCGACCAGGAGACGCACTACGCACTCGAGGGGTCGATCGCCGTCACCGGATCGCTCATCCAGTGGCTCCGCGACAACCTCGGCATCATCGGCAGCGCGCCCGAGGTCGAGACCCTCGCCAAGTCGGTCGAGGACAACGGTGGCGTCTACTTCGTCCCCGCCTTCTCCGGCCTCTTCGCCCCCTACTGGCGTCCGGACGCCCGCGGTGCGCTCGTCGGCCTCACCCGCTACGTCAACAAGGGCCACATCGCGCGTGCCGCCCTCGAGGCCACGGCACTCCAGACCCGCGAGGTCCTGGACGCCGTCAACGCCGACTCGGGCGTCGAGCTCACCGAGCTCAAGGTCGACGGTGGCATGACCGCCAACGACGCGCTGATGCAGTTCCAGGCCGACATCCTCGACGTCCCCGTGGTCCGCCCGGTGGTCGCCGAGACGACGGCCCTCGGTGCCGCCTACGCCGCCGGCCTGGCCGTCGGCTTCTGGGCGAACCTCGACGAGCTCCGTGCCAACTGGCAGGAGGACAAGCGGTGGACGCCGTCCATGGACGCCGAGGAGCGCGAGCGCACGCTGCGCCTCTGGAAGAAGGCCGTCACGAAGACCTTCGACTGGGTCGACGAGGACGTCCGCTGACGTCGGTCGTCTGACCGACCACGCAACGACGGGAGGCCCGTACCGGTTCTGCGGAACCGGTACGGGCCTCCCGTCGTTGCGTGGTGCGCGCGACCCGACGCGTGCTCCCGTCGGGTGTCGGCTGCTCAGGGCGACGTGACGGCCGGCGCCACACCGACCCACTCGTCCAGTTTGCGCATGGCGGCGCCGGAATCGATCGAGTCCGACGCGATGACCAGCTGCTCGCGGAAGCGCTGCAGGATCGGGCGGTCCGCCTCGGTCGGGTCCTGCGCGAGACGGAAGGACACGAGCCCGGCGGCGGCGTTCAGCAGGACGATGTCGCGCACCGGTCCGGTCTCCCCCGCGAGCACCGTGCGGACGATCGCCGCGTTCTCCGCCGGCTCGCCGCCGAGCAGGTCCTCGGTCCGGGCACGGGCGATGCCGAGGTCACGCGGGTCGAGGTCGTGCTCGGTGATGCGGCCACCGGACACCTCCCAGATGTGGCTGTGGCCGGTGGTGGTGAGTTCGTCGAGGCCGTCGTCGCCGCGGAACACGAGTGCGGTCGCTCCCCGGGTCTGGAACACGCCCGTGATGATCGGCACGAGTTCGAGCTGTGCCACGCCCACCGCGTTCGCCTCGCACCGTGCCGGGTTCACCAGCGGGCCGAGGAAGTTGAACACCGTCGGGACCCCGATCTCCCGCCGGACCGGGGCTGCGTGGGCGAATCCGGGGTGGAACGCGCTGGCGAAGGCGAAGGTCAGACCGACACGCCGGAACGTCTCGGCGACACGCGCGGCGTCCATCGTGAGGTCGAGGCCGAGCGCGGCGAGCACGTCGCTCGAGCCGGACTTGGACGAGCTCGCGCGGTTGCCGTGCTTGACCACGGGCACGCCTGCGGCGGCGATGACGATCGCGGCCATGGTCGAGACGTTGACCGTGCCGACCACGTCCCCGCCGGTCCCGACGATGTCGAGCGCCATCGGGTCGACGTCGAGCGGGACGGCGGCGTCGAGGATCGCGTCGCGGAAACCGACCACCTCGTCGACGGTCTCGCCCTTGGCGCGGAGGGCCACGGCGAAGGCCGCGATCTGTGCGGACGTGGCCTTCCCCTGCACGATCTGCTCCATGGCCCATGTGGACTGCCTGATCGAGAGGTCCTCGCGCGCCATGAGCGCGCTGATCACGGCCGGCCAGGTGAGTGCGTCAGACATGGCTCGATCGTACTGATTCTGGAGGACCCGCCAGTTGCCTGCGAAAACACTGTCGGGGGTTTCCGCCATAATGGAAGACGTGACAAGCACCCCTCTCTCCAGATCCGTCAGCGGTCCGGTCTTGAACAGGCCGAACCCCGTTGCCGTGGGGACGATCGTGTGGCTGGGCAGCGAGGTCATGTTCTTCGCCGGCCTGTTCGCGATCTACTTCACGCTGCGAAGCACCTCCCCCGAGCTCTGGGCAACCGAGAGCGCCAAGCTCGAGGTGCCGTTCGCTTCGGTGAACACCATCGTCCTGGTGCTGTCGAGCTTCGCCTGCCAGTTCGCGGTCTTCGCCGCCGAGCGGTTCCAGGTGCACCGCACCAGCTGGAACCCCAAGGACTGGGGCATGACGGAGTGGTTCTTCGTCACCTACTGCATGGGCGCGATCTTCGTCTGTGGGCAGATCTTCGAGTACGCCAACCTCTGGCACGAGGGCATGACGCTCTCCTCGAGCGCCTACGGCTCCGCGTTCTACATGACCACCGGCTTCCACGGTCTGCACGTGACCGGCGGTCTCATCGCCTTCCTCCTCACGCTCGGGCGTGGGTTCGCCGCGAAGAACTTCGGGCACAAGGAAGCCACCACCGCGATCGTCGTGTCGTACTACTGGCACTTCGTCGACGTCGTGTGGATCGGTCTCTTCGCCGTCATCTACCTCCTCAAGTGAGAATCAGGCAGCCCCACAGCATGTTCAACACATCGAAGAAGAACAAGAAGGGCCGTCGCTCCCCCATGGCGACCGTGTCCCTCCTCGCCGTCGCACTCATGACGACGGGTGGTGCGTACGCACTGTTCAGCACGTCGGCCAACGCCGACGACAGCACCAACACGACACTGGCCGCATCCAGCCAGTCGCAGGTCAACGAGGGCCAGAAGCTCTTCGCGTCGAACTGCGCCACCTGCCACGGCCTCTCCGCCCAGGGCACCAGCGAGGGCCCGTCCCTCATCGGTGTCGGCGCCGCCTCGGTCGACTTCCAGGTCGGCACCGGGCGCATGCCGCTCGCCGCCCAGGGTCCCCAGGGTGAAGAGAAGCCCGAGCAGTTCACGGACCAGCAGGTCGACGCCATGGCGGCCTACGTCGCCTCGCTCGGCCCCGGCCCGTCGATCCCCTCGACGAAGCTCACCGACGGTGCCGAGGGCGACGCCGCCGAAGGTGCCGAGCTCTTCCGCATCAACTGCGCGATGTGCCACAACGTCGCCGGTGCCGGTGGCGCGCTGACCGAGGGCAAGTACGCGCCGAACCTGCGCGACGTCTCCGGCAAGCACATCTACGAGGCCATGCTCACCGGCCCGCAGAACATGCCGGTCTTCAACGACCTGAACCTGACCCCGGACCAGAAGGCCGACGTCATCACGTACCTCAAGTACGTGCAGGACAACAAGTCGCCCGGTGGCTTCGGTCTGGGTGACCTCGGCCCGGTGGCCGAGGGCCTGTTCATCTGGATCTTCGGTCTCGGAGCGGTCGTCGCGATGACCGTCTGGCTGACCGCGAAGACCAACTGATCGTCCGTGTCGCACGACACTGAAGGGAACACCATGGCAGAGCACGACGACGAGGCACTGAACTCGTCCTCGGCTGTCGAGAAGCACGGCGCCACGGAGCCGGTCGGGACCGCTGTCCTGCCGCACGAGCCGTTCGAGAACCCGGGCGAGCCGCCGCACCGCGCCCGCCGCACGGACGTCGACCCGAAGAAGCAGCGTCTGGCCGAGCGCCAGGTCGCGACGTTCTTCTACGTGTCGATCGTCGCGAGCGTCCTGTCGATCGCCGCGTACATCGCCTTCCCGATCGACCCGAACGACTTCGGCACGGTCCGCACTGCGAACCTCTTCCTCGGCCTCTCCATCACGCTCGCGCTGCTGGCATTGGGCATCGGTGCCGTCTACTGGTCGAAGACGCTCGTCTCCGACCGTGAGATCACCGAGATGCGCCACACCACGCGTGGCACGGACGCCACCCGCGCCAAGGCGGTCGAAGCCTTCCAGCTCGCCGACAAGGAGTCCGGGTTCAGCCGTCGCAAGCTGATCCGCAACTCCCTCATCGGTGCCCTGGTGGCCTTCCCCCTCCCCGGCATCGTCCTGGTGCGCGACCTCGCGCCGAAGGAAGACCCGAACGAGCTGCTCCGTCACACCTTCTGGAAGTCGGGCCTGCGTCTGACCAAGGACCCGACGGGTCTGCCGATCAAGGCCTCCGACGTCACCATCGGATCGGTGTTTCACGTCATCCCCGAGGGCATGCTCGACTCCGAGCACATGCTCGAGGAGAAGGCGAAGGCCGCCGTCCTCCTGATGCGCCTGGACCCGAAGGACCTGAACCCCGCCAAGGGCCACGAGAACTGGGGCTACGACGGCATCGTCGCGTACTCCAAGATCTGCACCCACGTCGGATGCCCGGTCGCGCTCTACGAGCAGCAGACGCACCACCTGCTGTGCCCGTGCCACCAGTCCACCTTCGATGTCTCGAACAACTGCGAGGTCATCTTCGGACCGGCGGCCCGCCCCCTTCCCCAACTTCCGATCTCGGTCGATGACGACGGCTACCTGGTCGCACAGAGCGACTTCCACGAGCCGGTCGGCCCGTCCTTCTGGGAGCGTGCCCGCTCATGAGCAGCACAACGACCACATCCCCCACCACCGAGTCGGCGAACAAGCCGGCTCCTGACCGTGGTTCGCGACTGATCAACTACACCGCGAACTACATCGACGAGCGCACCAGCATCTCCGGCCTGGTGAAGGAGGTCGGTCGCAAGATCTTCCCCGACCACTGGAGCTTCATGCTCGGTGAAGTCGCGCTCTACAGCTTCGTCGTCGTCCTGCTCTCGGGGACCTTCCTGACGTTCTTCTACCAGGCGTCGATGGCCGAGGTCGTCTACAACGGCACCTACGTCCCGCTCAAGGGCGTGGACATGTCGGTGGCGCTGCAGTCGACGCTGAACATCTCGTTCGAGATCCGCGGCGGCCTGTTCGTCCGGCAGATCCACCACTGGGCAGCACTGCTGTTCGTGGCCTCGGTCATGCTGCACATGGCCCGCGTGTTCTTCACCGGCGCGTTCCGCAAGCCGCGTGAGCTCAACTGGGTCTTCGGCTTCGTGCTCTGGGTCCTCGCCATGGCCGAGGGCTTCACCGGCTACTCGCTTCCCGACGACCTGCTCTCCGGCAACGGCTTGCGCATCATCGTCGGCATGATCGAGGGTGTCCCGGTCATCGGTGTCTGGATCGCCTACCTGCTCTTCGGCGGCGAGTTCCCCGGTACCGACATCGTCGGCCGCCTGTACACGCTGCACATCCTGCTGCTGCCGGCGATCCTCGTCGCGGTGCTCGGTGTCCACCTCGTGCTCGTCGTCATCAACAAGCACACCCAGTACGCCGGCCCCGGCAAGACCAACGACAACGTCGTGGGCGTCCCGATCCTCCCGGCGTTCGCCGCGAAGGCCGGTGGCTTCTTCTTCATCGTCGCGGGCATCCTCGCCGCCATCGCGTCGTTCTTCACGATCAACCCGATCTGGAACTACGGCCCGTACGACCCGTCCCCCGTGTCCGCCGGTACCCAGCCTGACTGGTACATCGGCTTCGCGGACGGTGCGCTCCGTCTGGTGCCGCCGCACTGGGAGGTCAACTGGTTCGGCTACACGGTCTCGTTCAACATCCTCGTGCCGATCGCGATCCTCATGGGTCTCATCGTGACGATCTTCGTGTACCCGTTCATCGAGGCCTGGGTCACCGGCGACAAGCGTGAGCACCACATCGCCGACCGCCCGCGCAACGCCCCGACCCGCACCGCGATCGGTGTCGCCGGCATCACGCTCTACGGTGCCCTGTTCACCGCGGCGTCGTCGGACCTCATCGCGACCCACTTCATGGTGTCGATCAACCACGTGATCCACGTGCTCCAGGCAACGACGGTCCTCGGCCCGTTCGTCGCCTTCTGGATCACGAAGCGTGTCTGCCTCGCACTGCAGAAGAAGGACCGCGAGATCGTCCTCCACGGGTACGAGTCGGGCCGTATCGTCCGACTGCCGCACGGTGAGTACATCGAGGTCCACGAGCAGCTCGACGAGTACGAGCGCTGGCGTCTGCTCGAGTTCAACGACTACAAGCCGCTGATGATCCGCCCGGACTCCCGCGGCCGAATCACCTCGCTGCAGAAGGCCCGTGCACGCGCCTCCCGCTTCTTCTTCGAAGACCGCATCGAGCCGGTGTCGAAGAACGAGCTCGAAGCAGCGCACGCCGCCCACCACGGTCCGGACCTCGAAGGGACCCACCAGGCCCCGCAGGTCGGTGCCGGTACGCGGTAGCGGTCACACTTCTCGGCAAGAACACACGAGCCTCCGTTCGCTTTGCGAACGGGGGCTCGTGTGTTCGCCTCATGTCGTTTCGCCTCAGGACACCGGACACGCCGCCCCAGTTCACGGGGCGTTCAGACGGCAGTGCTGGAATCGTCGAGGACGGTGTGGCACTGTGTTGCACCACGCACCCGCTGCCAACGGAAGAAGAGACCGATGGACGCCCGGACGGCTGAACACCCCAGGCCGAACCACTTCCTGCTCCACCTCAGCGACACCCACCTCATCGCCGGCGACGGCGCGCTCTACGGAGCCGTCGACTCCGCCGCACGACTCGGCCAGATCATCGCCGAGATCGAAGCCTCCGGCTCCCGCCCGGAAGCGATCGTCATCACCGGCGACGTCGCCGACAAGGGTGAACCCGGCGCCTACGTCAAGGTGCGCGACATCATCGAACCCGCCGCCGAACGCCTCGGCGCGCAGGTCATCTGGGCGATGGGCAACCACGACGAACGCGGGGCCTTCCGGCAGGAGCTCTTCGGCCTGCAGCCCACCGACCGTCCGGTGGACTTCGTCTACGACGTCAACGGTCTCCGCGTCATCACGCTCGACACGAGCGTCCCCGGGCACCACCACGGCGAGGTCTCCCCCGAGCAGCTCGACTGGCTCGCCGAGGTCCTGTCCGAAGCGGCTCCGCACGGCACGATCCTCGCGATGCACCACCCGCCGGTGCCCAGCGTCCAGGACCTCACCGTCCTCGTCGAACTGCGCGACCAGCCCGCCCTCGCCGAGGTGGTCGAGGGCAGCGACATCCTCACCATCATCGCCGGCCACCTGCACTACTCGACCAGTGCCGTGTTCGCCGGCATCCCCGTCTCCGTCGCCAGCGCCACCTGCTACACGCAGGACCTCAACGAGTTCCAGGGCGGCACCCGTGGCCGCGACGGTGCCCAGTCGTTCAACCTGATGCACGTCTACGGCCACCAGGTCGTGCACTCGGTCGTGCCGATCGGCACCTACTCGACCGTCGGGGAACCCGTTTCGTCGATCGAGACCGAAGCCCGTCTCGCCGCGGCCGGCGTCGTGATCCCGTCGGCCGTCGAGCCAGCGCCCGTCACGTCCTCCATACCGGTGTTCACGCTCGACTCGGTGCCGGTGTCCCCGATCCACCGCTGAGCGCCCAGGAGGGCCAGCCACGGCCCTCCTGGTGCAGCCTCAGGCGCTGGGGCGTTCCCAGGGTGCCGGGAACGGGAAGTAGCGCTCGAGGAAGTCGGTGACGCGCTCGGTGCGCTCTTCGTCGCTGACCTCCGGGAAGCTGCCGTCGTTCAGGCAGAACATGTCCACGTTCCGCTTCTTCAGCAGTTCGTCGAGCTCGCGGAGACCGGCTTCCATCGTCGTGTCGATGTACCCGACGGTGGCGTTCTCCTGGATGATCGCCCGCCCCGTCAACAGCGCGTAGTAGTGGTACAGCGAGTTCGTCACGGAGATGTTGTCTGCCGCGCGGAACCGGGAGCCGGCGGTCGCCGCGAACTCCGCCGCGAACTCGTGCTCCATCTCGGTCATGATGCTCTTCCGCAACGGCGTCGCCGCGTGCTCGAGGTGCCGGGTCGTGACCGCACCGAACCGCTGCTGCAGGAGCTTCCGGTTCACCCGCGCCGAGTTCTCGAACCCGCTGCGGGCCGGGTTGTTCGTCCCGAGACCGATCCGCGTGATCGCCAGGATGAACTTCGTCACCGAGCCCGGGCTGAAGAACATCGACGGGTCGACCTGGCGCCCGAAGAACATGTCGTCGTTCGAGTAGATGAAGTGCTCGCTGAGCCCGGGGATGTGGTGCAGCTGCGCCTCGACGGCCTGCGAGTTGTGCGTCGGCAGGACGGACGGGTCGGCGAAGAACTCCTCGCTGCGGACGATCCGGACCTTCGGGTGGTCGGCGAGCCACTCCGGCGCCGGCGAGTCCGTCGCGATGTAGATGCGACGGATCCACGGCGCGAAGATGTGCACCGACCGCAGAGCGTACTTCAGCTCGTTGATCTGCCGGAAGCGGGCCGGGGCGTCGTCGCCCTCCCCCAGTACGGCACTCGCCTGCGCGGCCTGACGGGCGCGCTGGTACTCGATCGCGTTGCCGTCGACCCACGAGAACACGATGTCGATCGGGAAGCGGATGTCGGACACGTGGTCGTCGAACATGTGCTCGACCGTGGACCAGCCGCGGCCGTAGCGCTCGATGTCGACGAGGACGAACTCCTCGATCGGCAGGCTGCGGCGCATCAGGGCGTTCTCGACGGGAGCCAGGACCTCGGTCTCGGTGACGCGCCAGAACTCCAGCTGCACGCTCGTCTCGGCGCCGTAGCGCAGGCGTCCCATCGGCTCGAGCCGGGGACGGAACAGGCGGAGCACGGGCTCGTCGGCTGAGCCGAAGCCGTCGTCCACGACGAGCAGGGCGGCCTTGCCCGGCGGCTTCGCGTAGAAGGGCTCCCCCGCGGCGGCGTCCATCACGGCGCTCTCGGCACGCTGCCGGTCGCGCTCGTCGATGGCGATGACGGGCCGCTGGTCGTTGCCGCGGATCAGCAGGTGGTCGACGTCGGCGGCGGTGAGGGCGTCGTCGAGGAACAGCAGGTCCTCGATCATCGACTGCTGGGGCGTGAGGTGCCCGTTGATGAGGGTGAGCCGTCCCTTGCGGAGGACGACGTCAGGACGGTCGAGACCGCCGGAGGACGGTCGAGGGGTCAGCAGAGGACTCTCGGTCACCGGCTCGGTCTCGTTGCTCATCCATGCCTTCCAGGTCGCACCGCCGCGCGCGATGCACAGCACGTGCGATCTTACCGGGAGGCGCGACGTCAGTCCGCCGCGCGCGGCACCTTGACCGTGATGCCGACGACGATGAAGAGCGCCGCCGCGACCAGCTGCAGCGCCGCCCAGAGCTGCCCGGGGATCGGGAGGACCACGACCGGGTTCCAGCAGACGGCGACGGCCGCGGTGAGCACCGCTGCCCACCAGACCCGGCCGCGGACCGCGAAGACCAGCACGATGAGCGCGAGCACGGTGACGCCCCAGCGCGCGAACACGAAGGCCGACGAGTCGAGGAACGCCACGCACGCCAGGAGCACCACGGCCGCCAGCAGCGACGGCGCGAGGGCCGGCCGGGTGAAGTCCGGGAGCGCCTGCCGGTCCCGAGCCGCCCCACGGGCAACACCCGCCCCACGAGCGCGACTCGACCCGGCGGGGGTCGACGACGCCGTCGAAGAGGGCGACGACGCCTGCTGCGACGACCCGATCGCGGGCCGTCCCTTCCGAGCCGTCATCGGTCCTGCGCGTCGCGGAGGTCGGCGAGCGAGATCGGGCGGGACATCGGCGGCAGCTCCCGGACACGCTCGAGTGCCGGGACGAGCTCGGCGACGTACGCGCGGTACCCGTCCTCGGTGAGGTGCAGCCCGTCGGCGGTGAAGCGCTCGTCGAGGTGGTCCCCGTCGGCCAGGGCCGGCCAGACGTCGAGGTACTGCGCGTGGCACGTGGCCACGAACTGCCGCAGGTGCCGGTTCGCCTGCTCGGTCTTCTGCGCGTACTCGGCCTGCCGCGGCAGGATCGACACGAGCAGCAGCCGGACGCCGGGCAGGGCCCGACGCAGCTGTACCAGGGCCGATTCGACGTTCCGGACGACGTGCTCCGCGCTGGCCCGGTGGTGACCGAAGTCGTTCGTGCCGATCAGCAGCACGATGACCTCGGGTGCGGCCTGTACGACCTCGTCGAGGCGCGCGAGGACGCCGTCCGTGGTGTCGCCGTCGACACCGAGGTTGATCGTCCGCTCGTCGGGGAGCCACTGGCCCCAGTCGCCGCCCGCGGTGATGCTGTCACCGAGGAACAGGACACCGCCGCCACTCGTCGTGCCGTCGTCGCTCATGCCGCCTCCTCGTGCGCTGGCTGCGCGTCGTCATTCTGGTACGTGGAGTTGCGCTGCGTCGAGTCGGTGTGGTGCGCCTCCCGTTCGGCTCGGGCGGTGATCCGCTCGACCATCCCCGGGAAGATCACGCCGTGGAACGGCAGGATGCCGTACCAGTAGAGGCGTCCGGCGAGCCCCTGCGGGAAGTAGATCGCCCGCTGGTGGTAGTCGCTGCCGCCGTCGTCGGCCGGGGTGACGGTCATCTCGAGCCAGGCACGACCGGGCGACTTGAACTCGGCGCGCAGGCGCAGGTACCGACCGCGGACCAGACGCTCGACGCGCCACCAGTCGAGTGCGTCGCCCTGCTCCAGCCGCTTCGGGTCGCGACGACCGCGGCTCAGGCCGACCCCGCCGGCGATCTTGTCGAGCCAGCCGCGCGCGACCCAGGCGAGCGGGAACGAGTACCAGCCGTTCTCGCCGCCGATCGACTCGACGACGCTCCAGACCGCCTCCGGCGGAGCCGACGAGTGCCGCTTGCGGTCGTCGACGTAGACGGTGTGGCCAGCCCACTCCGGGTCGCTCGGCAGCGGGTCGGCCGAGCCGCTGGAGAGCGTCGCGTTGCGCCAGCTGGTCAGGACCTCGCCGGTGCGCATCTTCGCCAGCGCCAGACGGACGGCCCGCCGGTAGGAGGTGAGTCCGCCCTCGGGCTGCGGGATCACGTCGTCGATGTCGTGCTCGCGCTGCACGCACTCGAACTGCAGCGACTCGATGATCGGCGTCGCGAGCTTGCGCGGGATCGGCGTCACGACGTTGAACCAGTGCGCGGCGAGCCGAGGGGTCAGGACCGGGAGGACCGTGATCGGTCGCTGGGGCAGCTTCGCCTCGACCGCGTACCCGTTGAGCATCTGCCCGTACCGGAGGACGTCGGGGCCCCCGATGTCGTACGTGCGGTTGACGTCGGCCGGGATCGTGAGCGCCTCGACGAGGTAGTACAGGACGTCGCGGACCGCGATCGGCTGGATGCGGTTCCGGACCCAGCGGGGCGCCGGCATCCAGGGCAGCACGTCGGTCAGGTGGCGGATCATCTCGAACGAGGTGCTGCCCGACCCGATGACGACACCGGCCTGGAGCGCGATCGTCGGGACGCCGGAGCCGAGGAGGATCTCCCCCACCTCTTTCCGGCTGCGCAGGTGCTTGCTGAGGTCGCCGTCCGGGTGCAGGCCGCCGAGGTAGACGAAGCGCTGGACGCCGGCGTCGTGGGCGATGCGGGCCATGGTCTGCGCGGCGTCGCGTTCGGCCTGCTCGAAGTCGCCGTCCGCCCCCATGGCGTGGGCGAGGTAGTACACCGCCTCGATGCCGTCGACGGCTGCGGACACCGCGTCGGCGTCCTGCAGGTCACCCTCGGCGACCGTGACACGGTCGTTCCAGGGGACGTCCTGCAGCTTGCGCGGGTTGCGGACGAGGACCCGGACGTCGTGCCCGGCATCGAGGAGTCTGGGGACCAGTCGACCACCGATGTACCCGGTGGCCCCGGTGACGAGGACGCGCATGCTCCGAACCGTACGCCTCGCGCCTGCTTGTAGGCTTGCCGGGTGGACAACGCATCGAACCCCGTCACCGCAGCCGCTCTCGATGCCGACTCGGTGCGTCGACTCATCGACCACGCGATCCTCAAGCCCGAGCTGAGCCGTTCCCAGGTGGACGCGCAGCTCGACGAGGCCGCCGCGCACCGCGTGTTCAGCGTCTGCGTCCGACCGGGAGACGTCCAGCACGCCGTCGAGCGCCTCCAGGGCACCGGCGTCGGCGTCGGCACCGTGATCGGCTTCCCGCACGGCACCACCTCCACCGCGGCCAAGGTCGCCGAGTCACTGCAGGCCCTCGCCGACGGTGCCTTCGAGCTCGACATGGTGCAGGACATCGGCGCCGCGAAGTCCGGCGACTGGCAGCGCGTCGAGCGTGACGTCCGTGCCGTCGTCGACGCCGCTGGCGAAACGATCGTCAAGGTCATCCTCGAGACCGCGTACCTGACCGACGACGAGATCGTCGCCGCCAGTCGCGCAGCGGTCGCCGGGGGTGCCGCGTTCGTGAAGACCTCGACCGGGTTCGCCGGTGGTGGCGCGACCGCCGAGCACATCCGGCTCATGCGCGAGACCGTCGGCCCGGACACGGGCGTGAAGGCCTCCGGTGGCGTCCGCGGGCTCGACACGCTGCTCGAGATGGTGCAGGCCGGCGCGACGCGCATCGGCACCAGCGCCTCGGCCCGGATCCTCGACGAGGTCGCGCACCGTGTCACGACCGGCGCGTCCTCGGACCGCGGCGACGACACCTCGTCCTACTGAAGCCCCTCCCCAGACCGACCAGAACCTGACCGACCTGAACCAGGCCGGCCGCGTCCGGACGTGACCTCACGTCGGGGACTGCTGCCGGGCCTCCCGACCGCCACACCGGAGTGCGCATGTCCAGCACCACGACCCCGTCCGCGAACCTCGCCCTCGCCGTCGACCTCGGCGGCACCAAGGTCGAAGCCGCACTCGTCACCGACCAGGGCGTCGTCCTGCCGGCCACCCGGCACCGCAGCCCGACCGGTGCCGGACGCACGTCCGAGGAGCTGCAGGCCGCGGTCGACGAGGTCGTCGTCGCGACCCTCGCCACGCTGCCGTCCGACGCGACCCTGGTCGGCGTCGGCATCGGCTCGGCCGGGCCGGTCGACGAAGAGCACGGCCTGGTCTCCCCGCTGAACATGCCGGTCTGGCGCGGCTACCCGCTCCGCGACCGCGTCGCCGCGCACGTGCCCGACGGCGTCCCCGTCACCCTGCGGATGGACGGCCTGGCGATCACGCTCGCCGAGCACTGGGTCGGCGCCGCGCAGGGCTCCGACCACGTGATGGGCATGATCGTCTCCACCGGCGTCGGCGGCGGGCTGATCCTGCACGGCCGGACCGTCAGCGGGCCGACCGGCAACGCCGGCCACATCGGCCACGTCGAGTGCGGTGGGTACGACGACCCCTGCGCCTGCGGTGGCACCGGCTGCCTGGAGGCCGTGGCCAGCGGTCCGAAGACCGTTGCCTGGGCACGTCGCCAGGGGTTCGCCGGCAGCACCGGCGAGGAGCTCGCGGCCGCGTATGCGGCGGGTGACGACATCGCGGTGGCCGCCGTCAAGCGGAGCGGGCGGGCGCTCGGGCAGGCCATCGCCGCGGCGACCAGCCTGGTCGACCTCGAGGTCGTGGCGATCGGCGGCGGCTTCTCCCACGTCTCCCCCGACCTGTTCGAGTACGCCCGACAGGCCGTCGCGGAGCGGGTCGAGTTCCCGTTCGTCACGAAGGTGCGGATCGTGCCGACGGGGCTGTCGCAGGACGGGCCGCTCATCGGGGCGGCCGCGCTCGTGCACCGCGCCGACGTCCTGCGCTGACGGCGCAGCACTGATGTCGCTGGGCTGACGGCTCGGCACTGACGTCGCTGGTGGGCTGACGGCTCGGCTTCTCCACAGCGGCGACGCCGGAGGCAGCGGGTGCGGGATCATGTGCACGTGCCCTCCTCCCGCCTCGTCACGACGGACGACTGGCCGGCGGCAGAGCTGCACGCCGCCGTGCTCGCCGGTGACCTCGTCGCGGTGGGGACCTGCTGGGCGTCGATCGCCGAACCGCAGGACGCCGCCCTCCGAGCCGCCTCGTTCGCCTGGAGTGTCGGCGACGCCCGGGTCGTCGCGGGCGGCCTCAGCGCAGCATGGATCTGGGGCGCGTGCTCCCGTCCGCCGGTCCCCCACGACGGTTGCGTCCCCGCGGATGAACGCTTCCGGCGGAAGGGGGCGTGGACCGCGGTGCGGGAGATCGCCCTGGAGGCCGCCGACGTCACCACCTGCGCCGACGTGCGGGTCCTGACGCCCGCGGCGACCGCCCTCGACCTGCTGCGGTTGCGCCGACCGTTCGGCGCGCGCGACGCCGAGGCCCTGCGCGGCCTGGTCCTGGCCGCCGGGGTCGATCCCGCCGCCCTCGCCCGCGGCCTGGCAGAGAACGAGCGGGCGCCGATGGGCCGGCAGGCGCAGCGACGGTTCCGCGATGCCGGAGTCGAACTGGGCTGACTGGCTGCCACTTGCCTTGCCTGGCCGGGCCGGACCGGCCCGACGGGTTCAGCCCGCGCTGACCCGGTACACGTCGTAGACGGCGTCGATGCGACGGACGGCGTTCAGCACGCGATCAAGGTGGGTGGTGTCACCCATCTCGAACACGAAGCGGGACAGCGCCAGTCGGTCCGACGACGTCGACACGGTGGCGGACAGGATGTTCACGTGGTGGTCGGTGAGGACCCGCGTGACGTCGCTGAGCAGCCCGGAACGGTCGAGGGCCTCGATCTGGATCTGGACGAGGAACACCGACTTCGACGACGGCGCCCACTCGACCTCGATCATCCGGTCGGGCTCGTTCATCAGCGACTTCACGTTGGTGCACGACGCCTGGTGGACCGACACACCCTGGCCGCGGGTGATGAAGCCCACGATCTGGTCGCCCGGCACCGGGGTGCAGCACTTCGCGAGCTTGACGAGGATGTCCGGCGCACCGCGGACCAGCACACCGCTGTCGCTGTTGCGGAGCTGGCGGCTCGTGACGTGGCGCGGGAACGACAGCTCGGGCTCGTCGGTCTCGGTCTCCGTCTGGATGCTGCCGAGGGCCTTCTCGATGACGGACTGGCTGGACACGTGGCCCTCGCCGACCGCCGCGTACAGGGCGGCGACGTCGTCGTACCGCATCGCCGACGCCACCTCGGAGATGGTGTCCTGGCTCATGATGCGCTGGAGCGGCAGGTTCTGCTTGCGCATCGCCCGGGCGATGGCGTCACGGCCCTGCTCGATCGCCTCTTCGCGACGTTCCTTCGTGAACCACTGCTTGATCTTGTTCCGGGCCCGCGGGCTGCGGACGAACGTCAGCCAGTCCTGGCTCGGCCCCGAGTCGGGGTTCTTCGACGTGAAGATCTCGACGACGTCACCGCTCGACAGGGCGCTCTCGAGGGGCACCAGTCGGCCGTTCACCTTGGCGCCCATCGTGCGGTGCCCGATCTCGGTGTGCACGGCGTACGCGAAGTCGACCGGGGTCGCGCCGGCGGGCAGGCCGATGACCTTGCCCTGCGGCGTGAAGACGTAGGTCTCCTTCGCGCCGATCTCGTACCGCAGCGAGTCGAGGAACTCGGCCGGGTCGCTGGTCTCCGCCTGCCAGTCGGTGATGTGTGCCAGCCACGCCATGTCCTGGTCGGACTGCGTGGTGCTCTCGGCTTCGCGACCGGTGATGCGCTGCTTGTACTTCCAGTGCGCGGCGACACCGAACTCGGCCCGCTGGTGCATCTCGTGCGTGCGGATCTGGATCTCCACCGCTCGGCCCTGCGGTCCGAGCACCGAGGTGTGCAGCGACTGGTACAGGTTGAACTTCGGCGTCGCGATGTAGTCCTTGAAGCGCCCGGGCAGCGGCGTCCACCGGGCGTGCACGGCTCCGAGCATCGCGTAGCAGTCCCGCACCGTGGGGACGAGGACGCGGATGCCGACCAGGTCGTAGATCTCGTCGAACTCACGCCCGCGCACGATCATCTTCTGGTAGATCGAGTAGTACTGCTTCGGGCGACCCATCACGTCGCCGCGGATCTTGGCGGCCTTCAGGTCCTTCTTCAGGGTCCCGGTGACGTTCTGCACGAACTGCTCGCGCTTGGGCTGCCGCTCCTTGACCAGGCTGTCGATCTCGACGTACAGCTTCGGGTGGAGCACCGCGAAGGACAGGTCCTCGAGCTCGAGCTTGATCATCTGGATGCCGAGGCGGTGCGCGAGCGGCGCGTAGATCTCGAGCGTTTCCTTCGCCTTGCGCGAGGCGGAGGCGGACTCGACGAAGCCCCAGGTCCGGGCGTTGTGCAGGCGGTCGGCGAGCTTGATGACGAGCACGCGGATGTCCTTCGACATCGCGATCACCATCTTGCGGACGGTCTCGGCCTGGGCGCTGTCGCCGTACTTGACCTTGTCGAGCTTGGTGACGCCGTCGACGAGCATCGCGATCTCGTCGCCGAAGTCCTCGCGCAGCTGGTCGAGCTGGTAGTCGGTGTCCTCCACCGTGTCGTGCAGCAGTGCCGCGGCGATCGTGATGGTCCCGATGCCCAGGTCGGCCAGGATCTGCGCCACCGCGACGGGGTGCGTGATGTACGGCTCCCCCGACTTCCGCTTCTGCCCGTCGTGCGCCCGCTCTGCGACGGAGTACGCCCGCTCGATGAGCGTGGTGTCCGCCTTGGGGTGGTGCGACCGCACCGTGCGGATCAGGGTGTCGACGGCCCCAGCGGGCTGTGCACGCGAGAACAGCCGCGGCAGCAGCGACCGGAGCGACCCGAGGTTGCCGGTGGTGTTCGCGCCCAGCGGCGGACTGGAGGGCCGGGGCGACGAGCCGGGACGGCTTCCGTCCCCGGGGCGGGACGCGCCACCGGGCTGGGGAGCGGCGCCGGCATCCGGCTGCGAGGACTCACGCGTGTCGGTCATTGAGCGCCTCCAGGGACTCGGTCCGAGCTCGATCCGACAAGACTACGCGCGTCCGGTCAGTGCCCGTGACGCAGCGGTCTGGAGAACCGGCGCGCGAGGCGGCCCGAGGATCGGGGACGCAGGGCGCTTCGAGTACTCTCACTGTGCTCCCATCGCGCGCTCATTGACGGTCAGAGAGCACTTCCCGTAATTTCGGCGCCAGTCCGAGTAAGGGGCTCGGCAAAATTGGCGTCAATGCGGACGCCAAAGGGGAGTTCAAATGAAGAATGTCAAACGAGCAGTGCTTGTAGCTGTTCCTGCAGTGATTGCTTCGCTGATTCTGGGGCAGTTTCCAAATGCTGCGGATGCGTCACCACAGAGTAAAACTGTGCCTGGCACTGATGGCTACGTGGTGACTAGCGCTGCGAATGCGGAGGTCACACCGCAAGGGATCTTCTATCCGACGGGAGTCATCAGCCCAAATACAGTGGTGGTCATCAAGAATTCCGATGGAACCCTTCCGAACGGTCTGACGCCGAGCAAGTTGCGCTCGATGTACGGGGAGGAAGTGCGCGGCGACACAGTGCGGGCTCCGGAACTGGAACAGTCCGCTCAGATCGCGGCTTCGAAGTACACGTATCTCGCTACCGGCGCTTCGAACTGGTCCCAAGCGTACGCGGGGCCGAACATCATCGGAGCCGATGCAGGTGTAAAGGTCAAGTACACCTTCTCTGTCGCTTCCGGCACCGCTCAGACGAACGCTGGGCAAGGCCTCGGATACTACCGAGGATACAATGGCAGCGACTTCGGAACCTGGTCAAAATGGTACAACCTCGGCATTGCAGACTCGGACGGTGGCAAGACGACAGCTGTGCCGTGGGGCAACGTAGCCGCACAAACCAAGTTCCGGGCGAAGTGCGCCACATCGAGCGCCTGCAACGGAACATGGTCGGCTAGCGGAGTGTGACGAAGAAACAGCAGAGGCGGCGCTCATGAGCGCCGCCTCTGCTGTTTTCAGCCCCCAGTGCGGGGCGGCTCTTCCGTCTCAGGACGTTGAGTCCGAATGACAGGGGCGCCGGACCGTTCCCAGGCCAGCATGCCGCCGGCGAGGTTGATCGCGGGCACACCGGACCGTTCGAGCGCAGCCACGACCCGGGCCGAACGGCCGCCGGAGTGACACACGATGATCGCCGGCTGGTCACCGCCGTCGATCTCCTTCCAGCGCGCGACCAGCTCGGACATCGGCACGAGCGTCGCCTCGGGAGCGTGGACGTCGTCCCACTCCCCCGGCTCGCGCACGTCGAACAGGCGCGCACCGGCGTCGATGCGGCGGCGTGCCTCGGCGACGTCGATGTCGACGACCTCGGCCGACATCAGACCTCCACCGTCGCGTCGACCTCACGCTGCCGCTTCGCCGCGGCCGCTTGCTTCTTGGCGTCGGCCTGCTTGACCCTCGGCTCGTTCTCACGCAGGTGGGCGTACATCGGCGACGCGATGAAGATCGTCGAGTACGTGCCCACGATGATGCCGATGAACAGCGCCAACGAGATGTCGCGGAGCGTACCGGCGCCGAGGATGTAGGACCCGATGAAGAGGATCGCCGCGACGGGCAGGAGCGCCACCACCGAGGTGTTTATCGAGCGCACCAGGGTCTGGTTCACCGCGAGGTTCACCGACTGCACGAACGTCCGGTGGGATTCCTGGCTCGTATTCTCGCGCACCTTGTCGAACACCACGACGGTGTCGTAGAGCGAGTACCCGAGGATCGTCAGGAAGCCGATCACCGCCGCTGGCGTGACCTCGAGGCCGACGATGCCGTACACCCCGGCCGTGATGAGGAGGTCGTGCAGGAGCGCGACCATCGCCGACAGCGACATCTTCCACGTGCGGAAGTACACCGCCATGAACACCGCCGCGAGGGCGAGGAAGATCACGAGGCCGCGGATCGCCTGCGCGAGGACGTCCGCACCCCACGTGGCGCCGATGAACGTCGCCGCGACCTTGTCATCCGGTACGTCGTAGGCCTTCGCCAGGGCGTCCTGCACTTCGGAGGTCTCGCGGTCGGTGAGCTGACCGGTCTGCACGCGGATGCCGTGCTGGCCGAGCTGCGAGACACGCGGCACACCCTCGGGGACGATCGACTCGACCGTCTGCGTCGCCAGGTTCTGGTCGAGCGTCTTCACGTCGGAGAGCGTGAACTCCGAGCCGCCCGTGAACTCAATGCCGAGCTGGTAACCGCCGCGGAGCCACGGTACCGCGAGCGAGAGCAAGACCGCGACGATCGCGATGAGGTACCAGGTCTTGCGTCGTCCGACGATGTCGTACGAGCGCTTGCCCGTGTAGAGGTCACTGCCGAACTGGCTGAAGCTCGCCATCAGCTGTCCTTCCCGTTGCCCGTGCCGTTGTCGGAGCCGGCGGCCTTGCGCTCGGCGATTGTCTGGCGACGGGCAGCTTCACGCGCACTGCGCTGCCGCTTGCCGTCCACGATCGGCGCCCGGAACTGGGCACGTCCGCGGTACACCGCGCCGAGGGCCGCCGGATCGAGCCCGCTGAACTTGTGCCCCTCACCGAAGAACCGGCTGCGGGCGATGAGCTGCATCATCGGGTGCGTGAACATCACGACCACGACGACGTCGATGAGCGTCGTCAGGAGCAGCGTGAACGCGAAGCCCTTCACGTCGCTCACCGCGAGGATGTAGAGCACGATCGCCGCGAGGAAGTTGATCGAGTCGGACGCCAGGATCGTGCGGAGGGCACGCTTCCACCCGGACTCCACCGCGCCCTCGAGCCCACGGCCGTCGCGGAGCTCGTCACGGATGCGCTCGAAGTAGACGATGAACGAGTCGGCCGTGATGCCGATCGCGACGATCAACCCCGCGACGCCGGCGAGTGACAGGCGGTAGTCGACGCGCCACGACATGATCGCGATGACCAGGTACGTCAGCGCCGCTGCGACCCCGAGCGACAGCACGGTGACGAACGCGAGCGCGCGGTACTGGATCACCGAGTAGATGATGACCAGGATCAAGCCGATCAGACCGGCGACGAGACCACCGACCAGCTGCGCGGTGCCGAGTGTCGCCGAGATGTTCTCGTTCGACTGCACCTGGAAGTTGATCGGCAGCGCACCGTACTTCAGCTGGTCGGCAAGGGTCTTCGCAGATTCGGCGGTGAAGTTGCCGCTGATCTGTGCCTTGCCGTTCGTGATCGCAGTGTTCGTGGTGGGAGCTTCGATCACAGTCCCGTCGAGGACGATCGCGAACTGGTTCTGCGGCTGCTGCAGAGACACGAGACGATTCGTGACCGTCCGGAAGTCCTTAGTGCCCTCGCCGTTGAAGGTGAGGTTGACCGCCCACTGGCCCGTCGAGGTACCCTGCGAGTCGGTCGCGAGGCCTGAGGTCGCGTTGCTGATGTCTGCGCCGAGAACCTCGACCGGTCCGAGGATGAACTTCGCAGCGCCAGTCTGGTCGCACGTGACGAGGGCCTCGTTGTCAGGGGCTGTCGTGACGTCGTCCGGAGCCTTGCAATTGTAGTTCGTGTAAAGGTCCTGCAGCTTCGGGGTGACCCAGTTCAGGTCGCTCGCGTTCGTCGGCTTCGCGCTCGGCGTGGCGGCGAGGGACGCGGGCGGCGAGTAGGGGGTCGGCGATGCGGTCGAGCTGCCGTCACCGCCAACCGAGGAACTCGATGCCGCCTCGGTGTACAGCACCGGTCGGAAAGTCAGCTTCGCGGCCGCTTCGATACGGTCGATCGTCGCCTTGTCCGGCTTGCCCGGGATGGAGACGACGATGTTGTTCGTCCCCTGGGTGTTGATCTGCGATTCCGAGACACCCGTGGCGTTGATTCGCTGCCGGATGATGTTCACGGCCTGGTCGAGCTGCTGGCTCGTCACCGAACCGCCCTCGGTGTTCTGGGCCGCGAGCGTCAGCTGCGTGCCGCCCTGCAGGTCGAGGGCGAGTTCAGGGACCCAGCTGGCGCCCTCGAACCACTTGCCGCTGTCGTCCTTCGTGGACCCGGCGAGGATCGATGCGGCGGTGTTCAAACCCGCGAGGACCGCCATCAGGATCACCAACCAGGTGAGCGAGCGGATCGCCTTCTTGACGGGTGTCGATCGTGCCACCGGTCGTCTCGTCTTTCTGTCGTGAGCCCCGCGCGTCGCAACGCACGGGGCTCGTGGTGTCGCACCACCGGTCAGCCGGCGGCGTCGGAGTTCAGTCTTCGGTCTTGCGCTTCGTGCTGTCGACGTCCTCGACACGCTCGCCGTAGATCGGCTCGCCGTTGAGTTCGGTGACGTGCGCGTCCGCTTCGGTCTCGGTCGTGACGGTCGTGTCGACGGCCTCCGGGGTCTCCTCCGGGACGACGCGGGACAGCGTCTGGCGGTGCACCGTGATGACGGTGCCCGGCGCGATCTCGACGTCCGCGGTGACCTTCTCGTCATCGACCGACACGAGCGTGCCGTACAGGCCGAACGAGAGCATGACGCGCGCACCCGGGACCATCTGGCTGGCGGTCTCGGTCTGTTGCTTCTTGCGCTTGCGGCTGCTGTAGAACATGAAGGCCGCGAACGCCACGACGATGATGATGAGGAAGTACTGGTCCATGGGAGCCTTCGGTCGGTCGAGCGGTTTCGGGCGCGAGCAGTCTAGAGCACGCACATGTGCAGTACTTCACGCATCGTCTGCGGCGAACAGTCCGGGCTGTGCCGCGGCCTGACCGGGCGTCAGACCGAAGTGGCGCCACGCCTGCGGGGTCGCGATCCGCCCGCGGGGCGTCCGCGTCACGAGACCGATCCGCACGAGGAACGGTTCGACGACGGACTCGATCGTCTCGGACTCTTCACCGACGGACACCGCGAGGGTGTTCAGGCCGACCGGGCCGCCGTCGAAGCGGGTCAGCATGGTCTCGAGCACGGCACGGTCCAGCCGGTCGAGGCCGTACTCGTCGACGTCGTACAGCTCGAGCGCGCCCTGGACCGCGGCCATGCCGTCGCTCGTGCCGTGCACGAGCGCGAAGTCCCGGACCCGTCGGAGCAGTCGGTTCGCGATGCGCGGGGTGCCACGGGAGCGCCCGGCGATCTCCCGGAGGGCGTACCGGTCGAAGTCGAGCTCGAGCAGGTGTGCGGCGCGGATCAGGACCTGTTCGAGTTCGTCGCGCTCGTAGAACTCGAGGTGCGCGGTGAAGCCGAAGCGGTCGCGGAGCGGGTTCGGCAGGAGTCCGGCGCGGGTGGTCGCCCCGACGAGGGTGAACGGCGCGAGGTCGAGCGGGATGCTCGTCGCCCCGGCTCCCTTGCCCACCATGACGTCGATGCGGAAGTCCTCCATCGCCAGGTAGAGCATCTCCTCCGCCGAACGGGCCATGCGGTGGATCTCGTCGATGAACAGCACGTCCCCGGGCATCAGCGACGACAGCACGGCGGCCAGGTCGCCCGCGTGCTGGATCGCCGGACCGCTGGACATCCGCAGGGGGCGCGACGACTCGTGCGCGACGATCATCGCAAGCGTGGTCTTGCCGAGTCCGGGAGGCCCGGCCATCAGGATGTGGTCCGGCGTCCGGTCCTGCATGGCGGCGGCCTTGAGCAGCAGGTCGAGCTGCCCGCGGACCTTCCGCTGGCCGACGAACTCGTCGAGGGACTTCGGCCGGAGCGCGCCCTCGAACGCCAGCTCCTCCGGTGACTGCGCGTCGGCGGCGGTGATCCCGCCGCTCATCGGCCGGCACCCGTGGGTCGGAGGGTCCCGAGCGCGGCCCGGAGCAGTGCCTGCGTCCCCATCTGCTCGACGCCGGGCTCGTTCGCGACGGCGTCGTCGACCGCGCTGCGCGCTGCGTCCTCGCGCCAGCCGAGGCCGACCAGGGCGATGACGACGTCCTCGGTCGCGGGGTGGGCGACCGCGGCGGCGGCGCCGGTGGTCGTGGGTGCCTCGAACGCGGCGAGCTTGCCGGAGAGGGCGACGATGATGAGCTTGGCGGTCTTCGGCCCGATGCCCGAGACCTTGCGGAACGCCCCGTCGTCGTCGTGGGCGACGGCGTTCGCGACCTGGGCCGCGGTCATCTGCCCGAGAACGCCGAGCGCCGACTTCGGGCCGACGCCGGAGACGCTCCGGAGCAGGTCGAAGACGCGCAGGGCGTCGGTCGACTCGAAGCCGAAGAGCTCGAACGCGTCGTCGCGGACGATCAGGGCCGTGCGGACGAAGACCTCTGATCCGTGGCGCATCGTCAGGGCGTGGGCGGGCGTCACCGTGACGGCGTACCCGACTCCGCTGACCTCCACCACGGCGGTCGATCCGGCGACGTCGATGCAGGTGCCCCGGAGACTCGCGATCATGCCCCGAGCCTAGGGCGGGCCGGGGACGTCCTCGCGCCGCCGCTCCGCACGAGGGGTGACGCGGCACTGCGGCCGGCCGCCCCGGCCTGCGCGTCACGCCAGGCGCGCTGTGCCGGGGTGAGGGTCCCCGGTCCGGAGCTGACGGCGTCGGGTGAGCCGAGCCTCCAGGCGTGACAGACCGCCAGGGCGAGCGCGTCCGCGGCGTCGGCGGGCTTGGGCGCCTCGGCGAGGCCGAGGACCCGGGCGACCATCGCCTGGACCTGCCGCTTGTCGGCGTTGCCGTAGCCGGTGATCGCGGCTTTGACCTCGGACGGGGTGTGCAGCCCGACCGGCAGCCCGCGCGCGGCGGCGGCGTGCAGGGCGAGGCCGGACGCCTGCGCCGTGCCCATCACCGTCCGGACGTTCGCCTGCGCGAAAACCCGCTCCACGGCCACCGCGTCGGGCCGGTGCGCGTCGATCTGCTCGGCGATGCCCTCGGCGATCGCGAGCAGCCGGAGCTCCAGCGCCATGTCGGCCGGGGTGCGGACGACCGTGACGTGCACCAGGCGGGCGCGGCGGTCCGGCGTGACCTCGACCACGCCGACGCCGCAGCGGGTGAGCCCGGGGTCGACCCCGAGCACCCGCAGCGCGCCGGCCCTGGCCGTGATCAGTCCTCGTCTTCGTCGAGCTCGGCCTGCACGTCCGCCGGCACGTCGAAGTTGGCGTAGACGTTCTGCACGTCGTCGCTGTCCTCGAGCGCGTCGATGAGCTTGAACACCTTGCGGGCGGTGTCCGCGTCGACCTCGACCTTGAGGTTCGGCACGAACTCGGCGTCCGCGGCGTCGTAGTCGATGCCGGCTGCTTGCAGGGCGGTACGGGCCTCGACCAGGTCGCTCGCCTCGGTGATGACCTCGAAGCCACCGCCTTGGTCGATGACGTCCTCGACACCCGCGTCGAGCACGGCCGTCATGACGTCGTCCTCTGTCAGGGCGTCGGTCTTGGTGACCGAGATGACGCCCTTGCGGTTGAAGTTGTACGCGACACTGCCCGGGTCGGCCATGGTGCCGCCGTTGCGGTTCATCGCCGTCCGGACCTCGGCCGCAGCACGGTTCTTGTTGTCGGTGAGGCACTCGACCAGGAGCGCGACGCCGTTCGGGCCGTACCCCTCGTACATGATGGTCGTGTACTCGATCGACTCGCCGGTCAGACCGGCACCGCGCTTGATGGCACGGTCGATGTTGTCGTTCGGCACCGAGGTCTTCTTGGCCTTCTGGACCGCGTCGACGAGGGTCGGGTTGCCCGACATGTCGGCCCCGCCCATCTTCGCGGCGACTTCGATGTTCTTGATGAGCTTGGCGAACGACTTCGCACGGCGACCGTCGATGACGGCCTTCTTGTGCTTCGTCGTCGCCCACTTGGAATGCCCGGACACGGTTCTCCTTGCGTCGTGCGGAAAGTCTCCGACAGTTTACCGGCCCGGGAGGCGCGGTGTGCGTCCGCCGCGCAGGCCCGGCTGGCCAGGCGGCCGGGTGGGCATCAGGCGCGACGGACGATGTCGAGGAAGCGGCGGTGGAACCGGTCCTCGCCCGCGACCTCGGGGTGGAACGCACTCGCGAGCACGTTGCCCTGCTGCACGGCCACGACCTGACCGTCGGGCAGCGCCCCGATCACGTCGACGCCGGCGCCGTGCTGCTCGACGACCGGCGCCCGGATGAACACCGCGTGCACCGGGGCCTCGCCGAGTTCGGGCATCGGGATGTCGATCTCGAACGAGTCGTTCTGGTTGCCGAACGCGTTCCGCCGCACCGTGGTGTCGAGCACGTCGAGCGTGTGCTGCCCCGCGATGCCGTCGGTGATCCGCGAGCTGAGCATGATCAGGCCCGCGCAGGTGCCGTAGGTCGGCAGTCCCCCGCGGATGGCGTCGCCCAGCGGTCCGGCGACGCCGAACGCGCGGGACAGCTTGTCCATCACGCTGGACTCGCCGCCGGGGATCACGACACCGTCGAGGGTGTCGATCTCCTCCGGACGGCGGAGCGGCACGACGTCAGCGCCGAGCTCGGTGAGCGACGCGATGTGCTCGCGGAAGTCGCCCTGCAGAGCGAGGACGCCGATCCGGGGCGACGGCTTACCAGCCACGCTCGGCGAGGCGGTGCGGTGCGGGGACGTCGGCGACGTTGATGCCGACCATCGCCTCACCCAGACCGCGGGAGACCTCGGCGATGACCTTCGGGTCGTCGTGGAAGGTGACGGCCTTCACGATCGCGGCCGCACGCTTGGCCGGGTCGCCCGACTTGAAGATGCCGGAGCCGACGAACACGCCGTCCGCGCCGAGCTGCATCATCATCGCGGCGTCGGCCGGGGTGGCGACACCACCGGCGGTGAAGAGCACGACGGGCAGCTTGCCGGTCTGGGCGACTTCCTTCACCACGTCGTACGGCGCCTGCAGTTCCTTGGCGGCGACGTAGAGCTCGTCTTCCTTGAGGTTCCGCAGCGCAGCGATCTCCTTCGAGATGGTGCGGATGTGACGGGTGGCCTCGGACACGTCACCGGTGCCGGCTTCGCCCTTGGAGCGGATCATCGCCGCGCCCTCGGTGATGCGACGGAGCGCTTCGCCGAGGTTGGTGGCACCGCAGACGAAGGGGGTCGTGAACTTCCACTTGTCGATGTGGTTCACGTAGTCGGCCGGCGAGAGGACCTCGGACTCGTCGATGTAGTCGACGCCGAGCTCCTGCAGCACCTGGGCCTCGACGAAGTGGCCGATGCGGGCCTTCGCCATGACGGGGATCGACACGGCGGCGATGATCTCCTCGATCATCGACGGGTCGGACATGCGGGCGACACCACCCTGGGCGCGGATGTCGGCGGGGACGCGCTCGAGGGCCATGACGGCGGTGGCGCCGGCTTCCTCGGCGATGCGTGCCTGGTCGGCGTCGATCACGTCCATGATGACGCCGCCCTTGAGCATCTCCGCGAGACCGCGCTTGACGCGCGAGGACCCGGTGGTCGAAGTGGCGTTGACGGTGCTGGGGGTGCTGTCGCTCATGATCCCCTCAGTCTAGTCCGACGGCCACCCCTCGGCGACGAGTCGACGAGTGTCGCCGAGCATCTGCGAGAGCGACTTCGTCCGGGCGATGATCGGGAAGAAGTTCGCGTCCGACTGCCACCGCGGCACGATGTGCTGGTGCAGGTGGGCGGCGACGCCCGCTCCGGCGACCTCGCCCTGGTTCATGCCGATGTTGAAGCCGTCGCAGTGCGAGACCTCGCGCAGGACCCGCATCGCCGTCTGGGTGAGTTCGCCGATCTCCTGCAGCTCCTGGGGCGTCGCCTCGTCGTAGAGCGGGACGTGCCGGTAGGGGCAGACCAGCAGGTGGCCGTTGTTGTACGGGTACAGGTTGAGCAGCACGTAGGCGTGCTCGCCCCGCGCGACGATGAGGGCGTCCTCGTCGGACTTCCGCGGTGCCTCGCAGAACGGGCAGTCGTCACGGTGGCCGCGGCCCTCCCCCGCACGGCCGGCGTCGATGTACGCCATCCGGTGCGGGTTCCACAGGCGCTGGAAGGAGTCCGGGACCGCCGCCTGGGTGGCGGCGTCCCGGATCTCCAGCGGGTTGCCCTCGTCGTCGAGCGGGCCGGTCATCAGACCTGCACGCGGTCGCGGATCGCGGTCGTGATGCGCTCGACCGCTTCGTCCACGGGCACACCGTTGTCCTGGCGGCCGTCGCGGAAGCGGAAGCTCACGGCCCCGGCGTCACGGTCGTCCCCGCCCGCGATGAGCTGGAACGGCACCTTGGCCTTGGTGTGCGTGCGGATCTTCTTCTGCATGCGGTCGTCCGAGTGGTCGACCTCGGCGCGGACGCCCTGGGCGCGGAGCTTCGCGACGACCTCGTCGAGGTAGTCGCCGTACTCCTCGGCCACCGGGATGGCGACGACCTGCACCGGCGACAGCCACGCGGGGAACGCACCGGCGTAGTGCTCGGTGAGGACGCCGAAGAACCGCTCGATCGAGCCGAACAGGGCGCGGTGGATCATCACCGGACGCTGGCGGGTGCCGTCGGCGGCGGCGTACTCGATGCCGAAGCGCTCCGGCAGGTTGAAGTCGAGCTGCACGGTCGACATCTGCCAGGTGCGGCCGATGGCGTCGCGGGCCTGCACCGAGATCTTCGGGCCGTAGAACGCCGCTCCGGCGGGGTCCGGCACGAGTTCGAGTCCGGTCTCCTCGGCGACCTCGCGCAGGGTGTTCGTGGCCTCTTCCCAGACGTCGTCGTCACCGACGTACTTCTCCGGGTCCTTCGTCGAGAGCTCGAGGTAGAAGTCGTCGAGGCCGTAGTCACGGAGCAGCGACAGCACGAACTGCAGGGTCGTGGTGAGCTCCTCCTTCATCTTCTCCTTCGTGGTGAAGATGTGGGCGTCGTCCTGGGTCAGGCCGCGCACCCGGGTGAGGCCGTGGATGACGCCGGACTTCTCGTTGCGGTAGACCGTGCCGAACTCGAACATCCGCAGGGGCAGGTCGCGGTAGGAGCGAGCCTGCGACCGGTACGCCAGGATGTGCATCGGGCAGTTCATCGGCTTGAGGTAGTAGTCCGCACCCTGCCGGGTGACGTTGCCGTCCTCGTCGCGGGCCTCGTCCATGTGCATGGGCGGGAACATGCCGTCCTTGTACCAGCCCAGGTGTCCGGACTGCTCGAACAGGTCGCCCTTGGTGATGTGCGGCGTGTAGACGAACGAGTAGCCCTCCTGCTCGTGCCGACGGCGCGAGTAGTCCTCCATCTCACGGCGGATGATGCCGCCCTTGGGGTGGAAGATCGCCAGGCCCGAGCCGATCTCGTCCGGGAACGAGAACAGGTCGAGTTCGGCACCGAGCTTGCGGTGGTCGCGCTTCGCGGCTTCCTCGAGACGGACGAGGTACGCCTTGAGCTGGTCCTTGTCGGGCCACGCGGTGCCGTAGACACGCTGTAGCTGAGGGTTCTTCTCGGAGCCGCGCCAGTAGGCAGCAGCCACGCGCATGAGCTTCGCGGCGTTGCCGATCCAGCGGGTGTGCGGCACGTGCGGGCCACGGCAGAGGTCCTGCCAGACGACGTCACCGGACTTCGGGTCGACGTTCTCGTAGACGGTGAGTTCGCCGGCACCGACCTCGACGCTCTCGCCCGAGTCACCCTCGGACGCGGCGCCCTTCAGGCCGATGAGCTCCTGCTTGTAGGGCTCCCCCGCCATCAGCTGACGGGCTTCGTCGTCGCTGACGACCCGGCGGCGGAAGCGCTGGGCCTGCTTGACGATCCGGTCCATGCCCTTCTCGATCGCCTTGAGGTCCTCCGGCGTGAAGGGCTCGGCGACGTCGAAGTCGTAGTAGAAGCCGTCGGTGACGGGCGGCCCGATGCCGAGCTTGGCGTCGGGGTTGATCTGCTGCACGGCCTGCGCCAGCACGTGGGCGGCGCTGTGCCGGAGGATGTCGAGGCCGTCCTGCTCGTCGAGCGTCACCGGCTCGGCGGTCTCGCCCGCCTGCACGTCCGCGGCGAGGTCCTTGAGGACGCCGTCGACCCGGATGGCGACGACGCCGCGGACGCCGTCGAAGAGCTCGGTGCCCGTCGTGGTGGTCGTCGCGGTGCGGGGCTCGGGTGCCTGGGGCACGTCGTCGGGCTCGGCGGACGGTGCGGCGACTGACTCGGTCACGATGGTGGGGCTCCCTCGGTCTGGTGGTACGTCGATGGTAGTGGCGGGCCGGGTCAGGCGGGCACGCGGCCGAGCGTGGTGACGGGCAGGCGCGGCTCGATGCGTTCGCGACCGGACAGGCCGTCGAGTTCGAGGAGTGCGGCGAAGCCGATCGCCTGGTACCCGGCACGTTCGAGCAGGGTCACGGTCGCGGCGGCGGTGCCCCCGGTGGCCAGGACGTCGTCGACGACGAGCACCCGGGTGCCCGGTTCGAGCTGGCCCGGACGGAGTTCGAGTTCGGCTTCGCCGTACTCGAGCGCGTACTGCTCGCTGAGGACCTCGCCGGGCAGCTTGCCGGCCTTGCGGACCGTGAGCACGCCGACCTGGTGCTGCGCGGCGATCCCACCGGCCAGCGCGAACCCGCGCGCCTCGATGCCGGCGACGGCGGCGAAGCCCCCACCGACGGCGAAGGGCGCGGCGAGGGCCTCACACACGCGGCCGAAGGCGATCGGGTCGGCGAACACCGGCGTCACGTCGCGGAAGAGCACGCCCGGCTTCGGGAAGTCGGGGACGATCGTGGTGAGGCGCTCGACGAGGGCAGCGGCGGAGTCGGTCATGTCCTCAACCGTACGGGGCTGGCAGGGCCCCGCCGTTCCGCGGTCGGGTACGCGGCTGGCGTCGGACGGGAGGCGCGGCGCGGGCTGGTGCCGTGCCTCCCGTCCGACGCTGGTCGCGCTGGGCGTCCGAGTCGGTCACCGCCACATGTGCATGGCGGCGCCGAGGACCACCCACTCGGCTTCACGAGCGAGGCGGGCCTGTTCTTCGCGGTGCCGCCGGAGTTCGGCGGCGGGGTCGATCTCGTGCGGCTGACGCCGGGTGCGGCGACTCCACACGATGAGGGCGAGTCCGATCCGGAGGGCGATCCGGTCCGGCAGCGACACCCGGTGGGGTCGTCCGGTCGGTGGTCGCACCGGGCGGAGGAGGGTCTTCGATGACATGGTGTTCCCTGTTCGGAGAATGGCGGAGGAAAGCGGAATCGGGGTCGACGAATCGACCGGGGTCGCACCTCGGTCGACGTCGAGGTGCGATGAGCCGACGCGCGACGGATCACCCGAGGAAATGCGTTCGCGTGAATGCACGGGGAAATGCGTGTGCATTCAGCGACGATGACCTGCGGTGCGGTCCACTCGCGTGATGAACGGTCGAGTCAGCGTGGACGAGCAGCCGTCGTGGACGAGCAGCCGTCGTGGACGAGCAGCCGTCGTGGACGAGCCCTGTCGTGGATGACGAGCCGCAGCCCAGCAGCCGGACGGCATGCGGCCGGCGACGACACGAGCCAGGGACCGCGGCCTGAAGGGCCACGGAACCGGCGACTGGACGAGTCCAGCAACGGAACGAGTCCGGCGGATGGACGTGCCCGGCGAGGGGCCGACCCAGGTCAGCCCGGGTCAGCCCTGGCCGTGGTTCAGGACGGCGTGTTCATCAGCACGACCAGGCGAAGGAGCCGGTGGTTCCACGGACTGCTCGGAACGGCGTCTGCGTGGTGATCATTGTCGGCCCCCTTTCGGCACGGTGTCTGCTGGTTCTCGACGGCGGATCGGTGATCCGTTCGCGTCGAGAGAACACTATCCACCTCGAGAACGCACGCGCAACCCTTTTCTCGCATTCCTCCGAGATTGCACTCGGGAAGACCCGAGAAGCCCCCGGTACCGCAGTACCGGGGGCTTCTCGATGAACAGCTGACTAGACCGCGACCGGTGCGTCGACCACCGCGACGAGCACGTCGTCGGCAACGTCGATCCGGACGGTGTCACCCTCGTGCGCCGACCCGTCGACCACGAGCTCCGCGATCCGGTCGTCGACCTCGCGCTGGATCAGTCGACGGAGCGGCCGGGCGCCGTACTCCGGCTCGTACCCGTGCTCGGCGAGCCAGTCCGTCGCGGCCTCGGACACCGACAGGACCATGCCCTGCGCGGCCAGCCGGAAGGCCGTGTCCTGCAGCAGCAGCGACACGATGGACCGCAGCTGCCCGCGCTCGAGCTTGCGGAAGAGCACGATCTCGTCGATGCGGTTGATGAACTCCGGCCGCATCGACTCGCGGAGCTTGCCCATCACCCGGTTGCGCAGGTCGTCCTCCGCGTAGCCACCGTCGGCGGCGACCGAGAACCCGAGCGCCCCCGAGCGGGACGCCAGGAACTCCGACCCGATGTTCGAGGTCATGATGACCACCGTGTTCCGGAAGTCCACCGTGCGGCCCTGCCCGTCGGTGAGACGCCCGTCGTCGAGCACCTGCAGCAGCAGGTTGAACACGTCAGGGTGCGCCTTCTCGACCTCGTCGAGCAGGATCACCGAGTACGGGTTCCGACGGACGCGCTCGGTGAGCTGCCCGGCCTCGTCGTAGCCGACGTACCCGGGAGGGGCACCGACCAGCCGCGAGACCGTGTGCCGCTCGCCGAACTCGCTCATGTCGAACCGCAGCATCGCCGACTCGTCACCGAACAGCGACGCGGCCAGGGCCTTGGCGAGTTCGGTCTTGCCCACACCGGTCGGACCGAGGAACAGGAAGCTGCCGACCGGACGACGCGGGTCGCCCATGCCGGTGCGGCTGCGCCGGACCGCCTTCGCGATCGCCCGCACGGCGTCGTCCTGGCCGACCACACGGTCGTGCAACTCGGACTCCAGGGCGGCGAGGCGGGTCTTGTCGGCCGAACCGAGGCGGGTCACCGGGATCCCGGTCGCGCGCGACACCACGGCGGCGATGTCCGCTTCGGTGATGACGTCGTCCCCCGCCGCCGGACGGGAGGCGCGTTCCACGTCACCGGTGGTGGCGGCGGTGATCCGCGCCTCCAGTCCGGCGACCTCGTCGCGCAGGTGCGATGCCGCTTCGTACTGCTCCTCGGCGACCGCGTGGTCCTTCCGGGCCGTCAGGTCCGCCACCTGCGCGCGGAGGGCCTCGACGTCGACGTCACCCGAGCGGGCGAGACGACGACGGGCGCCGGCCTGGTCGATGAGGTCGATGGCCTTGTCCGGCAGGTGCCGGTCGGTGACGTAGCGGTGCGACAGCTCGACAGCGGCGCGGATCGCGTCGTCGGCGTAGGTCACCCCGTGGTGCTCGGCGTAGCGGGGGCTGAGGCCGGTGAGGATCGCGATCGCGTCCTCGACGTTCGGCTCCCCCACCGTGACGGGCTGGAAGCGACGCTCGAGGGCCGCGTCCTTCTCGATGCGGCGGTACTCGGTGAGCGTCGTCGCACCGACCAGGTGCAGGTCACCCCGGGCCAGGCGCGGCTTGAGGATGTTGCCCGCGTCCATCGAGCCGCCCTCGCCGCCACCACCGGCGCCGACGACGGTGTGGAGTTCGTCGACGAAGACGATGAGTTCGTCCGCGTGCGCGGCGATCTCGTCCATCGCGTTCGTCAGGCGCTCCTCGAAGTCACCGCGGTAGCGGGTGCCGGCGAGCATGCCGGGCAGGTCGAGGGCGACGACGCGCTTGCCCTGCAGCAGGGCGGGGACGTCACCGTCGACGATGCGCTGGGCGAGTCCCTCGACGATGGCGGTCTTGCCGACGCCGGGCTCACCGATGAGGACGGGGTTGTTCTTGGTGCGACGGAGCAGGATCTCGACGGCCTGTTCGATCTCGTCCGCGCGACCGATCACCGGGTCGATGCCACCCTCGCGGGCGCGGGCGGTGAGGTCGGTGCCGTACTGGTCCAGCGTCGGGGTCTCCGACTGCTGGTCCTGCTGGGCGGTGGTGCCGGGCATGGGACGCCCCTCTCGTGCGGCCTCGGCCGCCTCCTGTGCGTAGGACTGCATCACCTGCGGGGTGACGCCGGCGCTCGCGAGCAGCTGGCCCGCGACCGTGTCCTGGTCCGTGACGAGCGCGAAGAAGACGTGCTCGGGGTCGGTGTAGGTGCTGCCGAACCCTCGGGCGGCCTGGGTCGCCTCGAGCAGGATCCGCTGCGCGGACGGGGTCAGCGCGGGGCGGCCCTCGACGGTGTCGCCGGACGGCATCGGCAGGCGCTGCTCGACCTCGGCGGCGAAGCGCTCCGGGTCCGCGCCCGCAGAACGGAGGACGGCGACGAAGGGCTCGGTACCGACGAGCACGTGCAGGACGTGCAGGGCGTCGATCTCGTGCTGGCCCTGCTCGACGGCGTACGCGGCCGTCTGCTGGAGCAGCTCGTGGGTCCGCCGGCTGAGCAGGCGGGTGATGTCGACCGGTCGTCCGAACGGCATGGACCGCTGGGACTGGCCGGGGTTCTGGGAAGCCGCGAGCAGTCGTGCGAGGAACTCGTCGAACGAGTCGTTGCCGCCGGTCGGGCCGAACGTCTGTAGCAAAGGGACCTCCTGAGGAACTTGAGTGCCTTCGACTCAATGCAACGCAGGGGTGCCGTGCTCATTCCCGCTCGGTGGAAAAACTTGCGGCGGCTCGACTCAACTCCGGGCGATGGGGGCCGTACTGGCCTCGGTGACCCGCGCCAGGTCCACCGGGGACAGCTCGATGTCGAACCCACGACGCCCGCCGGACACGAAGATCGTCGGGTGGTCGGACGCCGACGCGTCGAGCACCGTGCGGATCCGGGTCTTCTGCCCGACAGGACTGATCCCCCCGACGACGTACCCGGTCCGTCGCTCTGCCAGGGTCGGGTCGGCCAACGAGGCCTTCTTCCCGCCGACGGCCGCCGCGATCGCCTTGAGGTCGAGACGGTCGGCCACCGGCACGATCGCCACCGCCAGGTCACCGTCCACCGAGACGACCAGCGTCTTGAACACCTGCTCCTCACGCAGCCCGAGCGCCGCCGCCGCCTCTTCGCCGAAGTTCGTCGCGCTCTCGTGGTGCTCGTACACGTGCGGGGTGAACGGCACGCCGGCCCGCTCCAGCGCGAGGGTCGCCGGGGTGCTCGGGGAAGCTGCGCTCATGCCCTGATCCTGCCCCGGAGGACCGTCACGGCCTCGGAGGCTCGCG
Source organism: Curtobacterium sp. APC 4022 (assembly GCF_030407555.1). NCBI lineage: Bacteria > Bacillati > Actinomycetota > Actinomycetes > Micrococcales > Microbacteriaceae > Curtobacterium > Curtobacterium sp. APC 4022. Next base: position 90,189 of record NZ_JASDDD010000004.1, on the reverse strand, counting down.
GTCGCTACGCTGAGCCACACCATGACCGTCATCGAGGTGCTGCTCCGCGGGGTCTCCGCCCTGCACGGCCTCGACCCGTCCGCGCTCGGCTCGCTCCCGGCCCTCGCCGCCGCCGCCCTCGGGCTCGGCGCGCTCGGCATCACCGTCACCGCGGTGGCCGCCCTCGCCGCCGCGCTGCTCGTGGTGCGACTGGTCGCCCTGCTGGCCCGGGCCGACGGGGCGGGCGCACCACGGGCCTCCCGGACGACACCGGACCTCGTGACCCGGATCGCCTGGAGCGACCCGGACGCCGACGGACACCCGCGACCGCGGGCACCGGGAGCCGTCCCGGCGGTCTGACACCGATCGGTGTCGGGCCGCAGACGCTCCCGACCCCACGATCGAAGGACCACCGTCATGGACATCACCACCCTGCCCGGACTCAGCACCCTGCTGCACGCCGGCACCATGCTCGTCACCACCCTCACCGACCTGCTCACACCCGTCGCTGGCACGGCCGCTGCGGCGCTCGCCGTGGTCCTGCTGACCCTGGCGGTCCGACTCGTGCTCGTCCCGCTCGCCGTCCTGCAGGTCCGCGCCGAGCGGGACCGGCGCCGACTCGCTCCGCGGATCGCCGAACTCCGCCGCCGGGCCGGGAAGGACACCGCACGGTTCCAGCGGTCACTGCAGGAGCTGTACACGAGCGAGCGGGTCTCGCCCCTCGCGGGATGCCTGCCCGTGCTCGCGCAGGCACCGGTCGTGTCGCTGCTGTACACGCTGTTCACGCACGCGAGCATCGACGGAACGGTCAACACGCTGCTGCGGGCGACCCTGGCCGGCATCCCGCTCGCGCAGTCCGCGGTGGCCGTCGTCACGTCGCCGCTGTGGGTGCACGGCTGGGTGCTGCTCCTGCTGCTCGCCATGCTGGCCGTCGTCGTCGAGCTGACCCGACGCGCACAGCTGCATTGGAACCCGCTGCCCGTCCCGGAGCCGTCCGATCCGGCCGTTCCCGGCGCGGCGGCGATGACCGGGATCGCCCGGTGGATGCCGTTCGTCTCGGTCGGCTTCGCGGCGATCGCGCCCCTGGCGGCAGCGCTGTACGTCCTGACGAGTGCGCTCTGGACCCTCGGGGAACGGGCGGTGCTGCGGCGGGTGCTCCGGTGACGGGGGGGCCGGTCCGGTGACGGTCGGGTGTGGCTAGCCGCCCTGGCCCTCCTGCTGCGGCCCCTGGTCCACCGGGTCGTACTCGGTGTCGCGGCCCTGCTCCTCCTCCGGCAGCGGGACGTGCCGTTCGGTGCCGCTGCCGCCCGGGCTGGTCGCGACGTAGTCGGCCTCGCCGGACTGGGTGTCGTGGCTGAGTGGCTCGAGGGTCTCGTCGTCGACGTCCTGCGGCGTCGAACCGGTGGCGTCCGCGGGGACGGCGGGGTCGTTCGGGTCGGCGGCCTGGTCGTTCTGCGCATCGGTCATCCCTCGGGCGTACTCCCCCCGGTCTGGGTGCGCGCCGTCGCCGCAGCGGTGGCAGCATGAGGACGGGCGTGACGACGAGGAGCGCGGATGAGCCGGACCGACGACGACGCGGCAGCACGAGCGCGTCTCGAACGCATCGCGTGGGGCGCCGGGTCGTCCCCGGCGGACGCGGCCCGCGCCCGCATCGCGCTGGCAGACCTCGACCGGGAGGCCCGCAAGCGCCCCGCCACGGCCGCCGGCCCCGCCACGGGGTCGCGTCGCGGGCGCCGGGCCGGCGCAGGGTCGCCGGAGGCTGGGCGGTCCGTTCCGGAGGCTGGGCCGTCCGTCCCGGACGCTGCGTCGGCTGTTCCTGCGGCTGCACCGGCTGTTCCTGCGGCTGCGCCGGCCGTTCCTGCGGCGGCGCTGGCCGTTCCTGCGGCGGCGCCGGCCGTTCCGAGTGTGACGCCGTCCGTTCCGGACTCGGCGTCCGCCGTTCCGAGGGCGGAGTTCCCTGCTGCTGCGGCGACAGATGCTGCCGACGATGCTCGTGACGGTGCACCGGCTCCGGTGCCGGACCACGACGTGGACCGTGCAGCTGGCCACGGAGACGGCGACCAGACGCCCGAGGCGCCTGGCGACGGCGGACGCGGGGCGGGCCTCCAGGCCGGCGGGCGGCGGGTCCTCGACCGGGCCCGGGTGCTGCTGCGCCGGGTCCGACGCACCGACCGGACCGTCCTGTGGGCGCTCGGCGGTGCCGCGGTCGTGATCGGTCTCGTCGCCGGCACCGGCGTCGGACTGTCGATCGGGACCCGGACCGCGGCCGAGCCTGCGTCCGCGGTGACGACCCCGGCGGCTGGCACCGTGACTCTCGAACAGATGCTCGACCTGCCGCAGACCTACGCCGACCAGCTGCCCGGCGGGATCGACGCGCCGGTGTCCCTGCACACGACCCGGCTCGTCTTCACGAACCGGTCCCTGGCGGGCGACGACGCCGCGACGCCCTGGAACGTCTGGGCCGGGGTCGGGCGGGACAGTTCGACGCTCTGCCTGGTCGCGACGGCCGACCGACTGCAGGGCACGAGCGCCTGCTACCCCCGCGACGACGCTCTGCACGGGGTCGTGTCGTTGTCCGCGACCTCGCTGAGCGGCACGCTCTGGGTGCGGGTCGTCGGTGGTGCGGTCCGGGGCACCGTGACCAGCTCGCCGCCGCCGCTGTACTGACCCGGAGCGGCTGGCACCCGCTGCTCCAGGTGGGTAGTGCGTTGGAGCGCTCCTGAGAACGACCGGGGAGCCCTCGCGCGATCGCCGTGCACCGTGCAACACTGGATGGAGCGCACTCGCCGTGGAGTGGCCAGAACCACATCTCCACATCCCCAGTCCACCACCGAGCGCGCTCCGACCGGTCGAACAGTCCCTCGTTCCCGCGCGCTCCTCGCACGTCCTCGAGGAGGTCAGCCGCCGTGTCCACCACCAGCAACCGAACCGTCCACCCGCACACGACGCCGATCACCGTCACGACGTCGTCGGTGATCGGGATCGCCGTCCTCGGCCTCGCGACGTTCTTCGCCATCACGACCGAGCTCATGCCGGTCGGCCTGCTCGGCACGATGAGCCAGGACCTCGGCGTCACCGAGTCGACCATGGGCATCGTCATCACCGTGTACGCCGCCGCCGTCGCGCTGCTCGCACTGCCGCTGACCTCGCTCACCGCGAAGCTGCCGCGGAAGACCGTCCTCGTCGCCACCCTCGTCGGCTACACGGTGTCCAACGCACTCGTCGCACTGGCCCCGTCGTTCGCGGTGGTCTGCGCCGGTCGGGTGGTCGGCGGCATCGCGCACGCCCTGTTCTTCTCGGTCACCTCGGCCTACGCCACCCGGATCGTGCCGCCCCGGCTCGCCGGCCGCGCCATCGCGTTCGTCTACTCCGGCAGCTCGCTCGGGTTCGTGATCGGCGTCCCCCTCGCCACCGGTGTCGGGCAGTCCGTCGGCTGGCGCCCGGCGGTCGGCGGCGTCGCGGCCTGCGCCGCACTGCTCGCCGTCGTCGCCGCGCTCTGCCTGCCCGCCGTGCGCGGAGCCGCCTCGCCGCACATCGGCTCGCCGAAGGCCTGGGCCCGGACCGGGCTGCTGTCGGTCGTCGTCGCCGACCTGCTGCTCTTCGCCGGGCACTACATCGTGTACACGTACATCGGCCCCTACGTCATCGACGCCGGGCTCGACGCCGGCATGGTGTCCGGTGCGCTGCTCGTCCTGGGCGGGACCGGCGTGATCGGCCTCTGGCTGGCCGGGATGTTCGTCGACCGGGCACCCCGTCAGACGCTCCTGGCCGCCATCGCCGCCATGGCCGTGGCGTTCGCCCTGATGCCGTTCGCGCACGGGTCCCTCGTCGGCACGATGGTCGTCGCGGGCATCTGGATGGCGGCGAACGGCACCACCGGCACGCTGTTCATGGCCGCGGCGATCCGCACCGGTGGCGTCAGCCCGGAGATCGCGGGCGCCCTGGTGAACGGGGCGTCGAACATCGGCATCGCGGGCGGTGCGGCGATCGGCGGGCAGGTGCTCGGGTTGTCGGGGCTGCAGACGCTGCCGTTCGCCGGCGCACTCGTCCTGGTCGCGGGGCTCTCCGTCGTCGCCTTCGCGAAGCGTGGGTTCCCGGTGCACGCCACCGCGCAGCCGCACCTCAGCACGTCGTCGATCGAGGTGTTCACCTCCTCGCTCGCCGTCGTCACGAGCTCGATCCCGACCGTCAGCCGGGCGATCCAGACCATCACCGGGTCCGTCGCCACGGTGCACCGGGCAGCCACCGGGTCGATCCGGACCGCGACGGGCTCCGTGCGGACCGTCCGCGAACGGTAGCCGCCGCCGACGGCAGCTCCGGGCAGCGGAACCGCTCAGACCCGGGCCGCCAACGCGTCCAGCGCGGCGACCTGACCCGCGACGACGAGCTCCCGGGCCTCGACGAGCCCCACCCAGCGGGCATCGTCCACCTCGGGCACGTCGACGAAGCGTCCGGATCCACGCGGGAGTTCCAGCGACACGGTGTTGCTCCGCACGGCTTCGATGGTGAAGTCCGGTGCGGCGAGGGTCCAGACGGTCACGACCTTGCCGGACGCCTGCCGGAAGTCCCCGAGTAGTTCGGGCGTGCCCGCGGGTGCGGGGGTGCCGATCTCCTCGCCGAACTCGCGGAGCGCCGTCGCCAGGGTGTCCTCGCCCGCCTCGAGCTCGCCCTTCGGGATCGACCACGCACGCGGTCGCCGACGCCAGAACGGACCACCCATGTGGGCGATGAAGACCTCGAGCGACGGTCCGGTGCCACGGTGCAGCAGGAGTCCGGCGGAGCGTGGGGGCACGGCCGGAGACTACCCTCCGGCGCATGCAGACCATCGAGCTCCGTGACGGCCGCACCGTCCTGGTCGACGACACCGCCGCCGCCGACGCCGACCGGCCGACCCTCGTCTGGCACCACGAGTCGCCGCACACCGGCGTCCTCTTCGAGCCACTCCGCAGTCTGGCCGCCGACCGCGGCCTGCGCCTGCTCGCACTCACCCGCCCCGGCTACGGCGCCGCCGACCCGCTGCCCGGGCGCTCGGTCGCCGACGGTGCACGGGACCTCGCCCAGGTACTCGATGCCCTCGGCATCGCCCGCGTCGCCGTGTTCGGCGGCTCCGGCGGCGGCCCGCACGCCCTCGCCGCCGCGGCGCTGCTGCCCGACCGGGTCGCCGCGGTCGCGACCGTCGCCTCCCCCGCCCCCTTCGTCGACACGCCGGCCTGGTGGGACGGGATGGCCGACGACGGCGGGCTCCGCGCCGCGATCGCCGGACGGGAGGCACGCCTCACCTGGGCAGCGACCGCCGACTTCGACCCGTCCCAGTTCGTCGACACCGACTGGGCCGCCCTCGACGGCGACTGGGCCGCCCTGGGACGGGACGCGACGGCGGCGGGTGGGTCGGGCCTCCAGGGCGGTGCGGACGACGACGTGGCGTTCGTGACGGACTGGGGCTTCCCGCTGTCAGCCGTGACGGTCCCGACCGTCGTGGTGCACGGCACGCGCGACCGGGTCGTGCCGGTGGCGCACGGTCGGGCCTTGGCCGAGGCGGTGCCGCACGCGACGTACGAGGAGCGACCGCACGACGGGCACATCGCGGTCCTGTCGACCGTGCCGTCGCTGATGGACCGGTTGGCCGCGATCCTGCGCGGGTGAGCGGCTGCTCGCCTGCGGACGGTCAGCCGAGCAGGTCGCGGAGCTCCGCGTCGAGCTGCCGCGTCAGGTACCGGACACCGGCCGGGTTCGGGTGCAGCGCGCCGGGCTCGAGGTCGATGCTGCTGAACCCGCCGAACGAGTCGAGGGACACCCCGGAGACGTAGGCGCCGGACCGGGCACACGCCGAGTGCGCCTGCGTCGCCGCGAAGACGTCGACGAAGCGGACGCCGGCGGCCCGGGCGGCGTCCTGCCCGACCTCGTCGAGCTGCTCCTGGATGCCGTGCAGCCACCGGACGTCGGTGTCGGTGAACGGGTACGTGTCCGTCGGGAACCGCCCGGCGAGGGTGCCGAGGTCGACGGCCGGCCGGAAACAGCCCCGCTCGGGCGTGTGCTCCGCGTCCGGGAAGATCGCCGGGTAGCCGAGCAGCAGCACGGTCGCGTTCGGGGCGGCACGCCGGATGTCGGCCAGCGTCGCCGCGATGCCCAGGGCGACGCGGCTCTCGATCTTCGCGCCCAGCGTGTCGACCCCGTCGACGTCGAGCGTGCTCCGGCACGACGGCGCGTTCTTGCCCGAGAACACCGGGCCGGACGCCGACAGCGCCATGCACGACGCCGCGGTGCCGAACAGGTCGGCGTCGTTGCCCCCGATCGTCAGGGTGACGAGCCGGGTGGACTCGGAGAGCGCCTCGACCTGCGGCGGAGCCCCGCGCCACTGCGTGCGGTCGCGGACGTCCTCGCTGGTCGCGCCGGCGCACGTGACGTCCGTCAGCGCCAACCCGAAGCGCGCGGCGATCCGGTGCGGGTAGTCCCGCCCCGACTGTGCACACGCGGCGACCGGCAGACCCGTCGGGTTCGCCAGGCCGTACCCGGCGGAGTACGAGTCGCCCATCGCGACGTACTCGCTGCCGGGCGGCAGGTCCGTCAGCGTCTCGGGCGGGTCGTCCGTCACCGGGAACGGCTGGGGCACCGGCCACTGCGGGGCGGCGACCGCCGACGGCGGGGCGAGCGGCCCGCCGGACGGCCCACCGACCAGGGCGGTGCCGACGAGCACGGCGGACGCGACGAACGCGCCCAGCAGGCGGGTGGCTCGCTGGCGGGCGGAGGGCGGACGGCGCAGGGTGGGCTCCGGGAGGCTCGGGTCGGGTCGGGCGGACCAGGCTAGCCGGTCCCGCTCGACCCGTCCTGCGACGACGCCGGCGTGGTCGTCAGGTGTCAGCGACGACCGAGACGGCGCTCGCCGCCCGAACCGGCCTGGTAGTCGAGGCCGTAGTGCTGGAACAGCTCCGGCTCGGTGGCGGCGTCGAGCTCGCCGTCGGTCGCGATGGACGGCGCGTCCTTCACGGTCTTCTTGTCGAACGCCACGAGCAGGTGCTTCGGGGCGACGGTCGCGCCGACGAGCGGCACGAACACGAGCTTCTTGCCGACGACACCGGTGGTCACGGAGCCGAACGCCGGCTGCTGCGTCGCGGTGTCGTAGTAGATGCTCTCGAGGTTGCCGATCTTGTCCTCGTTGCCGTCGACGACCGGCAGGCCGATCCAGTCCCGGATGTTGGCTGCTTCGAACACGGCGACTCCCTCCGACGACCGGACTGTCCGTGCCGTCGGATCGACGCTACCGACTCGCGCTGTGCGCCGCGCTACCGGTCGCCGTCGTGCGCGGGGACGGCCGGCGTGGCGCCGAGTCCGTCCACCGCGGCGAGGACGTCGTCGGCGCTCACCGCGAGGATCGCCGGGTCCGGGTCCTCGGCGAACACGTCGCCGCGGCGGACCGAGGCGTCGGTCAGCACCACGTGCGGGCCGGACGCGGGCGGACCCCAGGCCTCGGGCGGTGCCGGGCCGAAGAGGACGACCGAGGGGATGCCGTAGGCGGAGGCCAGGTGCGCGGCTCCCGTGTCGACGGTCACAAGGAGGCTCGCAGCCGCCACGACGGCGGCGAACGGCTGCAGGTCCAGGCGTCCGGCGAGGACCGCCGAGTCGTCCAGGCCGGCCAGCTCGGCGACGGCCAGCGCGCGCTCGACGTCGTCCGCGCCTCCCGTCAGGACCACGCGGTGACCGCGTGCGACGAGACCGCGCACCACGTCGGCGAAACGGTCGACCGGCCAGTGCCGGGCACCGTGGAAGGCACCGACGTGCACGACCGCCGCGCCCTCGACGACGGCGGGCAGGGCGGGGACCGCGATCGACACGTCGTCCGGATCGGCGGGCATGCCGTGCGCGGTCATCAGGCCGGCCCAGCGGACCCGCTCGTGCACGTCGTGCTGCCACTCCGGGCCGTCGGGTGCGCCGTGACCGATCACCCGGCGGGCCTGCAGCGCGTCGATGAGGTCGCCCGACTCGGGGCCGGCGCCGTGCAGGTTGACGGCGACGTCGACGACGCCGGTCGGCACCTGGATCGGGTGGTCCAGGCCGTGCTGGGCCAGGTGCACGTCGACGTCGGTGACGAGCTCGACGACCGGGGCGAGCCAGGCGGTCGTCGCGAGCGTGATGCGGTGCCCGGGGAACGCCCGGCGGAGGGCGTGCAGCGCGGGGACGGCGACGAGCAGGTCGCCGAGCTTGATCGCCCGGAGCACGACGAGCTCGGGTCGGCCGTCGGACGGGGGCAGGGTGGGTACGGCGGTCACGTGGCCCGACGCTACCGGCCCGGCCCCGAGACGTCCGCCGGGCGGCACCGGCTTGTCCACGGCGCGCCACGGGGCGGGTGCGGACTGGTCGGGGACGCTGCCCGGCCGGTAGAGAGAGGTGTGGCCCTCTCCGACCGTCCGCTCCGCGGCGTCCTCTTCGACCGTGACGACACCCTGGTCGTCGACGTCCCCTACAACGCCGACCCCGACCGGGTGGTGCCGGTACCCGGTGCCGCCGACGCGGTCGCCGCGGCCCGCGCGGCGGGTCTCGCCGTCGGCGTCGTCACGAACCAGTCCGCGATCGCCAAGGGCCTGGCGACCCGCGGCCAGGTCGACGCGACGAACGCCCGCGTCGACGGGCTCGTCGGCCCGTTCGACGTGTGGGAGGTCTGCCCGCACGACCGCGGCGACGACTGCGCCTGCCGGAAGCCCCGACCCGGCATGGTGCTGCGTGCCGCCGACCGGCTCGGGCTGGACGCCGCGGACCTGGTCGTCATCGGCGACATCGGCGCCGACGTCGGTGCCGCGGTCGCCGCGGGAGCGCAGGGGATCCTCGTGCCGACCGCGCGGACGATGCCGGCCGAGATCGAGGCCGCCGCCACCGTCGCCGGTTCGATCAGGGAAGCCGTGGCGCTCGTCGTCGCCCGCGCTGCCGGGGCGTCGGCATGAGCGACCAGGGGGCCGCGGGCGGACCTGCCGGGCGCCGGGTGCTGGTCGCCCGACTCGACTCGTTCGGGGACGTCCTGGTCGCCGGTCCCGCCGTCCGCGCCGTGGCCGCCGGCGCCGACCACGTCACGCTGCTCTGCGGCCCACAGGGTGCGCCGGCCGGGGCGCTCCTGCCCGGCGTCGACTCGCTCCGCGTCTGGGCGGCGCCCTGGGTGACGGAGACCGTCCGCCCGCTCGACGACGCCGTGCTCGCCGAGTTCCGCGCACTGGTCGCCGAGGAGCGTCCCGACGAAGCCGTCGTGCTGACGTCCTTCCACCAGTCGCCACTGCCCCTCGCGATGCTGCTGCGGCTCGCCGGGGTCCCCCGGGTCTCCGGCGCCTCGGTCGACCACCCCGGGTCCCTGCTCGACGTGCGGCTGCGGCCCGGCGAGGACCTGCCCGAGGATGTCCCGGAACCCGAACGGGCCCTCCGCATCGCCGACGCCGCGGGCTTCGCGCTGCCGGACGGCGACGACGGCCGGCTCCGTGTCCGGTCGGACGACTCCGCGGTGCTCCCCGCCGAGGTCGCCGCGCTCGACCGGTACGTGGTCGTGCACCCGGGCGCCAGCGTGGAGGCCCGCTCCTGGCCGCCCGCCGCCCACCGTGCCCTCGTGGCCGCGTACGACCGGCTCGGCATCCCCGTGGTCGTCACCGGGTCGCCCGGCGAGCGGGGCCTCACCGCCGAGGTCGCCGGCACCACCGGCATCGACCTGGGTGGTCGGACCAGCCCCGCCGTGCTGGCGGAGGTCCTGGCCGGCGCGGAGGTCGTCGTCGTCGGCAACACCGGTCCCGCCCACCTGGCCGCGGCCGTCGGTGCCCGGATCGTCTCGCTGTTCTCCCCTGTGGTGCCCGCCGTGAAGTGGGCGCCGTACGCCGAGCACGTCGAACTGCTCGGCGACCAGGACGCCCCCTGCCGGCTCTCCCGCGCCCGCGAGTGCCCCGTCCCGGGCCACCCGTGCCTGTCCGGCGTGAGCGTCGACGAGGTCCTCGCGGCACACGAACGGCTCGTCGGATGCGCTCTGCGGACGAACGACGACTCCCTGCGAGGAGCGCCAGAAGCCCGTGCGTAGCGTGCGGCACTGCTTCTCCTTCTCCTTCTCCTCCTCCTGATCGACAGCGACCGAAAGGCAGTGCATGCGGATCCTCGTGTGGCACGTGCACGGCGGCTGGATGGACGCATTCGTCCGCGGCCCGCACGAGTACCTCATCCCCACGACCCCCGCCCGTGACGGCTGGGGCCTCGGTCGTGGTGGCCGGAACTGGGGTACGAACGCCGTCGAGATCGCACCCGAGGACGTCGCCGACGCCGAGGTGGACCTGGTCGTCCTGCAGCGGCCCGAGGAACTCGAGGTCGCCCGCGAACTGCTCGGCGGTCGTGACGTGCCCGTCGTCTTCGTCGAGCACAACGCCCCGCGCATCGACGTGCCGGACAGCCTGCACCCCTTCCGGGACCGCGACGACGTGACCATCGCGCACGTCACGCACTGGAACGCCCTGATGTGGGACTGCGGCTCCACCCGGACGACCGTCGTCGAGCACGGCGTCGTCGACCCCGGCCCGCTCTACACCGGCGAGCTCGAGCGGTTCGGCGCCGTCATCAACGAACCCGTCCGACGGAACCGCGTCGTCGGGACCGACCTGCTCCCCCGTTTCGGTGCCGTCGCCCCGGTCGACGTCTTCGGGATGGGCACGGAGAAGCTCGACGGACTCGGCCACGGCGACCTGCTCGTCGGCCTGGGTGACGTCAAGCCCGACCCGATGCACGCGGCCCTCGCGCAGCGCAGGGCCTACGTGCACGCCAACCGGTGGACCTCGCTCGGCCTCTCGCTCATCGAGTCGATGCACATGGCGATGCCGGTGCTGGTCCTCGCGACCACCGACGCCGCCCGGACCGTGCCCGCGGAGGCCGGCGCGATCGGGACCGACGTCGAGGAGCTGGTGCGGGCCTCCCGGACGCTGCTGGACGACCCGGACGAAGCACGCCGACGCGGCCTCGTCGCCCGGGAGGCCGTGCTCGCGCGGCACGCGCTGCCCCGGTTCCTCGCCGACTGGGACGAGCTGCTGGACGACGTGCGGTCGCGCCACCGGTCGCGGACCGGCACGGCGACCGCCGGTGCGGGTGCTGCGGCACCGCAGGGAAGGAGCAACTGATGGAGATCGCCATGGTCTCGGAACACGCGAGTCCGCTCGCGACCCTCGGCGGCGTCGACGCCGGTGGCCAGAACGTCCACGTGGCCGCGCTGTCCGCCGCCCTGGCCGACCGCGGCCACGCCGTCACCGTCTACACGCGTCGTGACGACGCCTCGCTGCCGGTCCGCGTGCCGCTGCGGCCGGGTGTCGACGTCGTCCACGTCGACGCCGGTCCCGCGCGGCACGTCCCGAAGGACGACCTGCTCCCCTACATGGGCACGTTCGCGCAGGTGCTGGCGTCGGAGTGGTTCGTCGACCGACCCGACGTCGTGCACGGGCACTTCTGGATGTCCGGCCACGCGACCGTCGACGCCGTGAACCAGGTCCAGGCGCGGACCGGTGGCACCCGCATCCCCGTCGTGCAGACCTTCCACGCGCTCGGTGTCGTGAAGCGTCGCCACCAGGGCACGGCCGACACCAGCCCCGCCGAGCGCGAGTGGCTGGAGCCCGCCGTCGGCCGGAGTGCCGACCAGGTCGTCGCCACCTGCTCCGACGAGGCGTTCGAGCTGAAGAGCCTCGGCGTCCCCCTCCGCTCCATCTCCGTCGTCCCCTGCGGCGTCGACGTCGAGCTGTTCCGACCGGACGGCCCCGTCGAGGAACGCGGGCGGACCTTCCGGGTGCTCACCGCCTCGCGCCTGGTGCAGCGGAAGGGCGTCGGCACGACCATCGCCGCCGTCGCCCAGCTCGTCGCGGCCGGTCGCGACGTCGAACTCGTCATCGTCGGCGGTGCCGGCACCGCGGGCGCCGACCTGCCGGACGACCCGGAGTACCAGCGCCTGGACGCGCTGGCCCGCGACCTCGGCATCCGCGACCACGTCTCGTTCCGCGGGCAACTCGCCCAGGAGGCCATGGGCGCGGTGTACCGGAGTGCCGACGTCGTCGTGTGCGCGCCCTGGTACGAGCCGTTCGGCATCGTCCCGCTCGAGGCGATGGCCTGCGGTGTCCCCGTGGTCGCCTCCCGCGTCGGCGGACTCATCGACACGGTCGTCGAGGACGCCACCGGGCTGCACGTCGAACCGCGCGACGAGGACGGCCTGGCCACCGCGCTCGGCGGGCTGCTCGACGACCCCGAGCGCCGTGCCGCCTACGGTCGCGCCGGTCGCCGCCGTGCCGAGTCCCGCTACACCTGGCAGAAGGTCGCCACCGACACCGAACGCGTCTACGACCGGCTGGTCGCCGGCGGCCGGGGCCGTCCGGTCCGCCCGGCCAGCGGCACCGACGTCGCCACCACCCGCATCCCGGACTCCGTCCGCCCCGCCGAGGAGCAGCTGGCCGACGCCGCGCTCCCCATCACCGAGAGGAACGCCCGATGACCATCGAGCAGACCGGGATCGGCACGACCGAGACCCCGACCAGCACCCGCACGGTGCTCGACCACATCGCCGCGTCCGTGCCGGTGATCGCGTCCCTCGTCGACCACGGCGACCACATCGCCGCCTGGGCCGACGACATCGCGGGGCGCCTGGTCGCCGGACGTCGCCTGCTGGCCGCAGGCAACGGCGGTTCCGCGGCCGAGGCGCAGCACCTGACCTCGGAGCTGACCGGCCGCTTCGACGGGGACCGGCCGGCGTACTCGGCGATCTCGCTGCACGCCGAGTCCTCCGCCGTCACCGCGATCGGCAACGACTACGGCTTCGAGGAGGTCTTCGCCCGCCAGGTCCGTGCCCACGCCCGCGCCGGTGACGTCGTCGTCCTGCTCAGCACCAGCGGCAGGAGCGCGAACCTGCTCGCCGCCGCAGCCGCCGCCCGTGACGCCGGAGCCCGGTCGATCGCGATGACCGGTGCGCTGCCGAACCCGCTCGCGAGCGTCGTGGACGACGTCATCGCCATCGACGGGCCGTCCGCCAACGTGCAGGAGGCCCAACTCGTCCTCGTGCACGCCCTCTGCCGGGCCATGGAGCCCGCCCTCCGCCGTGGAGGCACCCGATGACCGACCGCCAGCTCCGCATCGTCGTCGTCGGCGACACCCTGCTCGACGTCGACGTCAGCGGCACCAGCGACCGGCTCAGCCCGGACGCCCCGGTGCCCGTCGTCGACGTCCGCTCGGACCAGCGGCGTGCCGGTGGTGCCGGCCTCGTCGCGACGATGCTCGCGAAGGACGGCCACGACGTCACGCTCGTCACCGTCCTCGGCGACGACGCGCCGGCCGGCCAGCTCCGGTCGCTGCTGCCCGGCGTCCGGATCGTCGACGGGCCCTCCGGCGCACCGACCCCGGTGAAGACCCGGGTCCGCGTCGGTGAGCACGCCCTGGTCCGGATCGACGAGGGCTGCGACACCCCGCCGGTCCCCGCCGTGACGTCCGCGATGCGCGACGCCGTGGACGGCGCCGACGCGGTGATCGTCGCCGACTACGGCCGCGGGCTCACCGAAGCCGCCGAGATGCGCGCCGCGCTGCACGCCGTCGTCGCGCACACCCCGGTCGTCTGGGACCCGCACCCGAAGGGCGCCACGCCGGTCGCCGGCACCACCGTCGCCACGCCGAACGCCAGCGAGGCGCACCGCTTCACCGGCATCGCCGGCAGCGGGGTCGCCTTCGCCACCGACGCCGCCGCGGACCTCGTCGCCCGCTGGGACGTCCAGGCCGTCGCCGTGACGATGGGCGATCGCGGCGCCCTGGTCGGCAGCCACACCCCTCGTGGAGCCGACTCCCGCTTCGTCCCTGCCCCGTCCGTCACCGCCGGTGACCCCTGCGGCGCCGGCGACCGGCTCGCCGCGGGCGTCGCCGTCGCGCTGGCATCCGGTGCGGAGATCGCCGACGCCGTCACCGCCGGGGTCGAGGCCGCGTCCGCGTACCTCGCCGCCGGCGGCGTCGCCTCGCTCGTCGAGGGAGCCCCGCCCGCACCGATCGCCGTGCCCGGCGCCGACCGCGATGCGCTGCGCGTCGTGCACGAGGTCCGCGCCGCCGGCGGCGTGGTCGTCGCCACCGGCGGCTGCTTCGACCTGCTGCACGCCGGCCACGCCCGCACACTGTCGGCAGCGCGGGCCCTCGGCGACTGCCTGGTCGTCTGCCTGAACTCGGACGAGTCCGTCCGCGGGCTCAAGGGTCCCGACCGGCCGATCATGGGCCAGGACGACCGTGTCGAGCTCCTGCTCGCCCTGGACTGCGTCGACGCGGTGGTGGTGTTCGACGAGTCCACCCCCGACGAGGCGCTCCGCCGCTTCCGTCCGGACGTCTGGGCGAAGGGCGGCGACTACACCGCCGACGAGCTGCCCGAGTCCGTGACCCTCGCCGAGTGGGGTGGTCGCGTCATCACCGTGCCGTTCCACCCGGGCCGCTCCACCACCCGGCTCGCCGCCGCCATCGAACGCGTCGGCTGAGCCGCACCCCGTCTTCCCTCCTCACCACAGCACCAGATCGCAAAGGACATCCATGCCCGTCCCCACCACCCCCATCGGCCGCGTCCTCGTCACCGGCGGCGCCTCCGGACTCGGCGCAGCCGTCGTGGCCGCCGTCACCGAGGCCGGCGGCACCCCGATCGTCCTCGACCTGCGCATCGACGCCGTCCCCGAAGGCGTCGACGCGGTCGCCGTCGACGTCTCGGACACCGACGCCGTCGAACGTGCCGTCGCCGCGGCCGTCGAGCGCCACGGTGGCCTGGACGCCGTCGTCACCGCCGCGGGCATCGACACCCCCGCCCCGATCGACGCCATCTCGTCCGGCAACTGGGAGAAGATCGTCGGCGTCAACCTCATCGGCACCGCGTCGACCGTCCGCGCCGCGCTCCCCGCGCTCGAGGCCACGCACGGCCGCGTCGTCACGATCTCGTCGTCCCTCGCCCTGCGCGGCGTCGGCCACGGCACCGCGTACTCGGCGTCGAAGTTCGGCGTCCGCGGGTTCTCGCAGGCCCTCGCCGCCGAGACCGCCGGCCGTGTCGGTGTCACCAACGTGATCCCCGCGGGCATGCGGACGAACTTCTTCGCCGACCGTACCGAGCAGTACAAGCCGGGTCCGGACGCGCAGCTCATCGAGCCGGAGTACGTCGCGAACTCGATCATCTTCGCCCTCTCGCAGCCGGCCGGGTGCGAGATCCGCGAGCTGTCGATCATGCCGGCGACGGAGCCCAGCTGGCCCTGACCGCGCCCGCGCCCGACGCGCGCACCTGACGGACGGGAGGCCCGGTACCAGCTGGTACCGGGCCTCCCGTCCGTCTGCGGCCCGCCGGACCGGCGCCGGCCCACCGACCCGCCGCGAGGTCGCACGAAGTGCCGCCTGGTGGGCTGCCCGGCAGCCGGTCCTGCGACCTCGGCGATGCGCGCACGGCACGTCGTGCCACCCCGGGAGGCCCGCGCCCGCGCCGACGGACCGGCGCACCGCCGTCAGTTGGTCGCGAGCAGGTCCTCGACGTCCGCCAGGACCCGGTCCGGGGTGATCTCGTCGACGAAGGACGGGTCGTGCTCGCAGCGTTCCGCGGTCCAGCCCACCTGGGTGACGTCGACCCCGCACACCGGGCAGCGCGTGACGAAGCTCATGAGGACGCGGTGCCGTCCGCGGTCGAGGGGGCCGGCGTTGATGACGTTGCCGAACCAGAACACGCCGACGGTGGGGGTGCCGACGGCGACGGCGAGGTGCCGCGGGCCGGAGTCGTCGCCGACCATCACGTCGGCGGCACCGAGCACGGCGGGCAACTCCACCAGCGGCAGGGTGCCGGTGAGGTCGTGCAGCCGCCGGGCGGCGTCGGGGCCGACGGCCTCGGTGACGGACGCCCGGATCGCGGTCGCAGCCGGCCGGTCCGAGTCGTCGCCGACCAGCACGACGTCGTCGCCCGCCTCGAGCCGGGCGACCGCGACCGCGGCGAACCGATCCGGGCTCCAGCGGCGGCGGGAGTCGGTGGCGCCGGGGTGCATCGCGACGAGACGCCCGGTGACGCCGAGCCGCTGTCGGACCGCAGCCTGCTCGTCGTCGGTGACCGTGAGGCGGGGGTCGAGCGTGACCGGTTCCGCGCCGGCGAGCCCGACGACCTCGAGCGCCCGGAGCACCTCGTGCTGGTAGTAGACGTAGCGGACCCAGCGCTCGGTGGGGACGGCGTCCTCGGTGGCGGTACCGATCGAGTGCGCCGCGCCGAGCCGGAGCAGGAACGGGTTCGAGTTCCGACCGCCGCCGTGCAGTTGCACCGCCAGGTCGAACCGGCCGTGCAGGCGGGCGAAGAAGTCGTCCAGGTCGGGGGCGCCCTCGCCACCGTCGCGGACCCCGGGCGACACGGGGAGCTCCTCGACGGCGTGCACGGCGTCGGTGCGGCCGGCCAGCAGCACGCGGGCCATCGGCGTCCCGAGCAGGGTGATCCGGGCCTCCGGGTACGCGGCCGCCAGGGCCTCGATCGCCGGCATCGCGAACATCAGGTCTCCGAGTCCCCCACCCCGGAGGACCGCGATCTCACGGACCCCCTCGAACCGTTCGCCGCCACGTCCGATCTGCACCACGCCTGTCGTCCTCCTCGGTGTCCGACGCGCCCCGGGAGTTCGTCGCACGTCCCTTCGTTCCTACCGACGGGCAGCCGTGCGGGTGCCGATCGACCGGTACTGCTGCGCCCCGTGGACACCACGACGGACCCCGTGGGCGTGCACAGCAGCAGCAGTGCAGCGTGGGGAGCCCCGGTGCACGCGACCGGACCACGACGAGAAGGACGCACATGACGCTCGATGCCCCCACCACCACCGCTCCGTCGTCGGACGACTCGTCCGCGGACACGATCACGGTGCTCGACCCCGTGACCGGCGAGGTGGCCTCGGAGACCCGTCGCAGCACGGCGGACGAGGTGCGTGACGCCGTCGCGCGGGCCCGGGCAGCGGCGACCGGCTGGGCGCGGACGGCTCCCGGCGAGCGTGGGGCGCTCCTCCGCGCCGCGGCCGAACGGCTGCGCGACCACGCGGACGAGCTCGCGGCGATGAACACCCGCGAGACGGGCAAGGTGCCGGGTGACGCCCTCGGTGGGGTCGACGCGGGCATCAACACGCTCATCCAGTACGCCGAGTTCGGCCCGCTGCACCGCGGTGAGGCGCTGCGCGGCAACCACGGCGCCGCCGACTTCGCGGTCCCGCACCCCCGGGGCGTCGTCCTCGCCCTGACCCCGTGGAACGACCCGGTGGCCGTGGCGTGCGGGATCCTCGGCGCGGCGATCGCGGCCGGCAACACCGTCGTCCACAAGGGCAGCGAGCGGAGCCCGGGCACGATCGCCCTGCTGAACCGTCTGCTCGCGGCCGAACTGCCCGAGGGCGTGCTCGTCGGGGTCGACGGCGACGCCACGACGGGCGAACAGCTCCTGGCCGAGGACGGCATCGCGGTCTACGCGCACGTCGGCTCGACCGCGACGGGTGACCGTCTCACCGAGGCAGCACTGCGCACCCGTGCGCACGTCATCCGCGAGAACGGCGGCAACGACGCAGCCGTCGTGGACGCCGACGTCGACCCGGTGTGGGCCGCCGACCAGGTCGCCCTCGGGGCGTTCGCGAACACCGGCCAGATCTGCACGAGCGTCGAGCGCGTCTACGTGCACAGCGCCATCGCCGAGGAGTTCACCGCCGCCCTGGTGCGGGCCGCCGAGCGCAAGACGGCCTCTGCCGCGGCCGACTTCGGTCCCCTGGTGGACGAGCGGCTCCGTGCCACGGTGCAGCAGCACGTCGACCAGGCCGTGGCCGCGGGCGCCCAGGTGCTGACCGGCGGCGCCGTGCCCGCAGGCGCCGGCACCTTCTACCCCGCCACCGTCCTCACCGGCTGCACGGACGACATGCTCGTCCTCACCGAGGAGACCTTCGGTCCGGTCGCCCCGATCCGCATCGTCGAGGACATGGCCGAGGGCCTGCGTCTCGCCGCGGAGGACCGGTACGGCCTGGCCGCGACCGTCCTGACCGGCGACACCGCGACCGCACTGCAGGCCGCCGCCGAGCTGCCGGTCGGCACCGTGAAGATCAACGCCGTGTTCGGCGGCGCGCCCGGCGGCAGCGCGGAGCCGCGCGGCGCGTCGGGCTCCGGCTTCGGCTACGGCCCGCACCTGCTCGACGAGATGACGACGACCACCGTCGTGCACCTCGAGGCCGCCCCGCGCCGCGCCACGGCCACCGCCGCGGGCAGCAGCGCCGTCGACCCGGCCACCGCCGGCAGCCACGACACCGACACCGCGACCGCCGAGGACGTCCGATGACCGCCGACGTCCGGATGGTCCGCCGGGTCGTCGACGCCGTCGCCGCCGTCGAGCCGGTCGTCGTCGTGGTCGGCGACGTCATCCTCGACCGCTGGACGGTCGGCGCGGCCGAACGGGTCTCCCGTGAAGCCCCCGCGCCCGTCGTCCGGGTCACCGAGACGATCGCCGTCCCGGGAGGCGCGGCCAACACCGCCGTGAACGCCCGGGCCCTGGGTGCCCACGTCCGGATGGTCGCGCTGATCGGCGACGACGAGACCGGCCGGGTGCTCCGCGACCGCCTGGAGGCCGCCGGGGTCGACACCCGCTGGCTCGTGGCCGTGCCGGGAGCGACGACGACGAGCAAGGACCGGATCGTGGGCGGGGACCGCGTGGTGGTCCGGGTCGACGACCTGGCCGGCCCGCCGAGTGCCGCGGACACCGCGCTGCTCGCCGAGGCGACCGCCGCTGCCGTACAGGGCCACGCGCCCTCGCAGGGCCACGCGCCGAGCACGGCCGGGTCCTCGGCCCCGACGGGCGTGCGGGCCGACGCCGTCGTGGTCTGCGATTACGACCTCGGGGTCGACGCGACCGCGATCGTGCCGGTGCTCGAACAGGACCGCCCCACCACCGTCGTCGTCGATGCGCACGACCTCACCCGCTGGAGCGCCCTGCACCCCGACCTCGTCACCCCGAACGCGGGCGAGGCCGCCGCGTTGCTCGGCCGCGACCTCGGGCAGGGCGCCGAGCGTGCCGGCACCGTGGTGGCCGCCCGCGACGAGGTCCTCGCGGTCACCGGCGCCCGGAACGCCGTCGTCACGCTCGACCGGAACGGCACCGTCCTGCTCGAGGACGGCGCGGTCCCGACCACCGACGTGCACCGCACCCGTGCCACCCCGGCGTCCGAGCAGCAGGCCTCCGGCGCCGGCGACACCTTCTGCGCCGCCGCCTCGGTCGCCCTCGCCGTGGCGACCCCGGTGCGCGACGCCGTCTCGTTCGCGCAGGCCGCCGCCGACGTCGTCGTGCGTGAGGCCGGCACCTCCGTGTGCACCGCCGACGCCCTCGTGGCGTCGGTGTCCGCCCCCGCCGAGACCGTCGTCGACCACGACCAGCTCGCCGACGCGGTCGACGAGGCCCGTCGTGCCGGTCGTCGCATCGTCTTCACGAACGGCTGCTTCGACGTCGTCCACCGCGGACACACGACCTACCTGCGGCAGGCCAGCGAGCTCGGCGACCTGCTCGTCGTCGCGCTGAACGACGACGACTCGGTCCGCCGTCTCAAGGGACCCGAGCGGCCGATCAACACCGCCGAGGACCGCGCCGGCGTGCTCGCCGCCCTGGCCTGCGTCGACCTGGTGACGGTGTTCGCGACCGACACCCCCATCCCGCTCATCGAACGCATCCGCCCCGACGTCTACGTCAAGGGCGGGGACTACTCCCCCGAGATGCTCAGCGAGACCGAGGTGGTCCGCGCGCACGGCGGCGAGGTCGTGATGGTCGACTACGTGGCCGAGCACTCCACGAGCGCGGTGGTCCGACGGATCCGCGAGACGGCGGCCGGCAACGGGACCGCTCCGGTCGCCCCGGCTGCCGACCCCGCTCCGGCCGGGCCAGGGGACGCGTGACACGGGGCGCGCGGTGGTCCGGCGAGTGGGGTCGTCCGGCCGAGGTGACACCGACCGAGAGCGCCCCCGTCGACGTCGACGTCCTCGTCCCGACCGTCGGTCGGACCGCCGAGCTCGCCGCGACCCTCGCCGGGCTCGCCGCCCAGACCGAGGTCGCCTTCCGCCTGGTCCTCAGCGACCAGTCCGAGACCGGTGACGTCGCCGAGCGTCCGGCGGTCGCCGCGATGGTGCGCGTCCTGGAGGCCCAGGGCCGCCCCGTCACGCTGCTCACCCACCCGGAACGGCGCGGCCTCGCCGAGCACCGGCAGTTCCTGCTCGACCACGCCCACGCCGACGCCGTGCTGTTCCTCGACGACGACGTGTGGCTGGAGCCCGGCTCCGTGCAGCGCATGCTCGACGCCCTGCGCTCGCTCGACACCGGCTTCGTCGGCAGCGCCGTCCAGGGGCTGTCCTACCTGCAGGACCGCCGCCCGCACGAGACCGAGCCGTTCACGCTCTGGGACGGCCCGGTCGTCCCCGAGGTGGTCCGTCGGGGCACGCCGGGCTTCGACCGCTGGTCGCTGCACAACGCCGCGAACCTGGTGCACGTCGCCGCCGGACTCGACGTCGAACCGGGCGGCTGGTTGCCCTACCGGGTGGCCTGGGTCGGGGCCTGCGCGATGTACGACCGCGCCGCACTCGAGGCCGTCGGTGGCTTCCACTTCTGGGAGTCGCTGCCGACCGGGCACGCGGGCGAGGACGTCGTCGCGCAGTGGCTCGTGATGGAGCGGTTCGGCGGCGTCGGCATCGTCCCCTCGGGAGCCGTGCACCTCGAGGCACCGACGACCGTGACGGACCGCTCGGTCGACGCTCCGGACGTCGTCTTCGCGCACGAGACGCACGAGACACACGACGCGCACCAGCACGAGCACGAGCACGAGCACCGGTAGTACCGGTAGTACCGACCGCACCGGGTCATACCGCGGTAGGGGGTCGGACGCGACCGCAGCGGGATGGCAGGACGCCCGTCGCTCCGTAGCGTCGTACCCGTCGGCGAGGTCCGCCGGCGGGAGGAGCGACACCCGTGTTCGACCAGATCACCCCCTTCGTCGTCGACCTGGCGTCATCGCCGCTCGTCTACCTCGTCCTGTTCGTCCTCTGCCTGGTCGACGGGTTCTTCCCGCCGGTGCCGAGCGAGACGGCCCTCGTCGCCGTCGCCGCGGTGGCCGCGACCTCCGGACAACCGGTCCTGGCCGTGGTGCTCGGTGCCGCTGCCCTCGGAGCGATCGCCGGCGACTCGATCGCCTACGCGATCGGCCGACGCGTCGGACTCAAGCGGCTCCGGAACGCCCGACGGCCCCGGATCGCGGCGGCGTTCGCGTTCGCCGAGCGGCAGATGCAGCGCCGGTCCGCCAGTCTCATCCTGATCGGGCGGTACATCCCGGTCGGACGCGTCGCGGTGAACATGACCGCCGGCGCCACGGGGCTGCCCTACCGACGGTTTCTCGGCATCAGTGCGGTAGCGGGCGTCGCCTGGAGTGCCACCTCGATCGGCATCGCGCTCGCCACCTCGTCGTTCCTGCACGAGCCGCTCGTCGCGGCCGCGGTCTCGATGGTCGTCGCCGGCGGCCTCGGCCTGGTGGTGGACCGGGTGCTCGGTAGGATCCAGCGCAGACGCGACGCACGTGCCGCTGCCGCCGCCGACCGGGAGGCACGCCCCACCCCCGCGACGGACCGTCCGGTCCGCACCGCTCGGGCCACGACGACCCCGCGCACCGCCACCTGCCCCCTCACCACCGGAGAGACCGCCCGACCGTGACCGACCGCACCAGCAGGAGCGTCCCGGACCAGACTCCGGCCCACACCCCGGCACGGACCTCGGCACGGGCCGTCCCCAGGACGTTCCGGATCCCCGGGACGCGGCTGCGGGCCTCCCGGTCGGTCGTCCTCACCCGCGGTTCCCTCGTCGTCGCCGCCGTCACCCTGCTGGCGGTCGGTGCGCCGGTCGCGGCCGTCGTGCACGGCGTCCCCGTCCCGCTGGCGCTCCTGGTGACCGCCGTGCTGGGCGCGACGCTCCTGGTCGCACCAGCTCGGCCGCGCTCGGCGACGGCCGTCCACCTGCTCGCCCTCGCCGGACTCGGCGTCCTGACCGCCCCCGGCCGGGTCGGACCGTGGCCGCTGCCCGTCACCGCGATGATCGGCCTGGCCGTGTTGCTCGTCGTCCTCGGGCTCCGGACCGGGTGGCGGACCACCGCCGTCGCCTGGGGTGTGTCGACCGTCCTGACCCTGGTGCTCGTCGCCGCGACCCCCGCCCGCTGGGCCGAACCGGAGGTCTGGGTGAGCACGCTCGTCGTCTCGTCCGGCAGCGGGCTGCTCATCGGGGCCGCCGCGGTCCTGCTCGGGCAGCGCCGGAGCGTCGGCGCCGAGCTCGTCGCCGCGCGCCAGGACGCCGAGCAGCAGGCCGGTGCCCGCCGTGCGGTCGAGGAGCGTGCCCGGATCGCCCGGGAGCTGCACGACGTCGTCGCGCACAGCATGTCGGTCGTGCACATGCAGGCCGAGTCCGCGCCCTACCGGGTGGCGGACCTGCCCCCGGCGGCACGGGCGGAGTTCCGGACGATCGCCGAGACCTCCCGCACCGCTCTGCGGGAGATGCGGCAGCTGCTCGGCACCCTCCGCGGTGAGGAGGACGCCGAGCGTGCCCCGCAGCCCGGGCTGTCGGACCTGCCGGCGCTCGTCGCGTCGACGCGGGCGGCGGGGCTCACGGTCACGCTGGACGTCCTCGGCGCAGCGGACTCCGCAGTCGAGGACACGGTCGGCCGGGTCACGCAGCTCACCGTGTACCGCATCGTCCAGGAGGCGCTCGGCAACGTCGTCCGTCACGCCCCCGGAGCCGACACCACGGTGGCCGTCCGGGTGTCGGACGCCGCCGTCGAGGTGACCGTGACGAACGCCGCGGCGCCCCTCGCTCCCCCACCGCCGGCCGACGACGGCGGGTACGGCCTCGCCGGCATGCGCTCCCGCGTCGCCGCGCTCGACGGCTCGCTCGACACGGGACGCACCACGGACGGCGGCTTCCGCGTCGCCGCGACCCTGCCCCACCACCCGGACGGAGACCCCCGATGACCCGAGTGCTCGTCGTCGACGACCAGGCGGTGTTCCGGATGGGACTCGTCGCGATCCTCGGCTCGCAACCCGACCTCGAGGTCGTGGCGGAGGCCGGCGACGGTGCCGAGGCCGTCGCGCTCGGCATCGACCTGGAACCCGACGTCGTGCTGATGGACGTCCGGATGCCGGTGCTCGACGGCATCGAGGCGACCCGACGTCTCACCGCGGCGCCGAGTACACGGCCGGTCCGTGTCCTCATGCTGACGACGTTCGACATCGACGACTACGTGTTCGACGCGCTGCGGGCCGGGGCCAGCGGCTTCCTGCTCAAGGACGCCGGGGCCGAGGACCTGATCGCCGCCGTGCGGACCATCGCCGCCGGGGACGCCCTGCTCGCGCCCCGGGTCACCCGCCACCTGGTCGAGGCGTTCATCGCCGCGCCCCGACCCGCCGCGCCGGCCGCGGACGTGCTCACCGTCCTGACCGACCGGGAGCGGGACGTCTTCATGCTCATGGCGCGGGGACGCTCCAACGGCGAGATCGGCCGCGAGCTGTTCATCGCCGAGCAGACCGTCAAGACCCACGTCGGCCGGGTGCTGGCGAAGCTGCAGCTGCGGGACCGTGTGCACGCCGTGGTGTTGGCGTACGAGTCCGGCCTGGTCACCCCGGCCGGCTGAGTCGGACGGCCGTCGCGTCGGTCGCGGCAGTCGGGTCGGTCGCGTCGGTCCTGGCGGCGGTCGCGGCCGCTGCCGTGGCAGGATCGAGAGGGCGGCGGTCTCGGCGCCAGCGACGACAGGGACGAGGACACGATGGCCAGCTTCACCCGCGGGTTCGGCGGACGCCGCCGTGACGTCGACGACAGCAAGGTCCCGCCCGGGCAGACCCTGGTGCACGACTGGCCGGTCCTGTCCGCCGGCGCGACGCCGGAGATCGAGCCGTCCGAGTGGAGCTTCTCGATCCGCACCGAGTCCGGTCTGCACTCGTGGACGTGGGACGAGGTCCGGGCGCTCGGGCTCGAGGACGTCACGGTCGACATCCACTGCGTCACGCACTGGACGAAGCTCGGCATGGGCTGGCGCGGTGTCCCGCTCGACAAGCTGTTCGCCGAGGTCGAGACCGCGCTCGACTTCTGCATGGTGCACAGCTTCGGTGGCTACACCACGAACGTCCCGCTCG
The DNA here is from genome assembly GCF_030407555.1 of Curtobacterium sp. APC 4022. NCBI lineage: Bacteria > Bacillati > Actinomycetota > Actinomycetes > Micrococcales > Microbacteriaceae > Curtobacterium > Curtobacterium sp. APC 4022. The sequence continues at coordinate 66,054 of NZ_JASDDD010000004.1, read as the reverse complement.
ACGAGCTGCTCGAGGGGCAGGCCTGGATCGCGTTCGAGGCGGACGGTGAGCCCCTGACCCCGGAGCACGGCGGCCCCGCACGACTGCTCGTCCCGCACCTGTACTTCTGGAAGAGCGCGAAGTGGGTGCGCGGCATCGTGATGCACGCCGAGGACGAGCCCGGGTTCTGGGAGAACGCGGGCTACAACATGCACGGCGACCCGTGGAAGGAAGAGCGGTACTGGTGAGCCTGCCCACTGCGCCGGTCCGGCCGCTCCGCCGTCCCGCGTGGCACGACGCCACGGTCGTGGCGGTCGCCCCCGAGACGCCGAACGCCGGCCGACTGGTCCTCGACGTGCCGACCTGGCCGGGCAACGACCCCGGGCAGCACCTGGACCTGCGCCTGACGGCCGAGGACGGCTACCAGGCCACCCGGTCGTACTCGATCGCCTCCGCCGGGGACGGCACCCGGATCACCCTCGCGGTGGACCGGGTCGAGGACGGCGAGGTCTCCCCGTTCCTGGTCGACGCCGTCGAGGTCGGTGACTCGCTCGAGGTGCACGGTCCGCTCGGCGGCTGGTTCGTCTGGCGCCCGGACGTGTCGGCGGCGCACCCCAGGCCCGTGCAGCTGATCGCCGGTGGGTCGGGCGTCGTGCCGCTGCTGCCGATGGTCACCGCGCACGCCGAGGCAGCCGACCCGTCGCCGTTCCGGATGCTCTACGCCGTCCGGACGCCCGAAGACGTCTTCTTCCGCGCTGAACTCGACGCGGCGCTCGCCCTGGCGGACCGCGCGCCGTTCACGCTCGAGGTCGTGTACAGCCGCCAGAGCCCGCCCGGGGCCGAGACGCCCGCCGGACGTCTGACGCGCGACCGGCTCGCCGCGTCGGTCCTGCCGCCCGAGGCCGGGGCCCTGGTCTACGTCTGCGGATCGACGCCGTTCGTGGAACAGGTGCTGCGCTGGCTCGGCGAGCTCGGGCACGACGTCACCGAGGTCCGGGCGGAGCGCTTCGGCGGCGCCTGAGCACCCGACATGACGAGAGCAGGCGGCCCCGCGTGGGACCGCCTGCTCATCGTGCTGTGGTTCAGTTGCGCGCCGGGAACTCCTGGACGAAGAACTTCTGCGCCTCCGACTTCCGGCCGGACGAGTCCTCGACCCACATCTTGTACTCGAGCCAGTCGGAGCCCTCGGGGAGGGTCACGTCGATGTCGGTGAACTTCCCGATGCCGCCACCTGCCGTGTAGGTCGCGCGATCGGTGAAGGTCACACCGTCAGAGGACTGCTGGACGTGGAGCGTGCCGTCGGTCGGACGGGTGACCGTGGCCTCGCGGCGGGCGTGGTCGTACGCGGTGAAGAGCGACTCGACCGCACCGGTCTCGAAGTCGTTCGTCCACCCACCGTCGGTCCCGCTCACGGCGAGGACGTTCGGCATGCCCGGCTGCTTCGCGTCCTGCTCGGGCTGCGGCTGGGGTTCCGGCGCGGGGTTCGGGTCCGCCGGCACGGGCAGCGGGGTGAGGGTGGGGCGCGGCCCCGGCGTCTCGGGCGGCGTGCCCGGCGCGACGGCGGACCAGAGCACGGACTCGACCGTGGCGAAGTTGTACGCGTTGTACTTCGTTCCGAACCGCAGCTCGAAGGTCGGGGAATCGGACGCGACGCTCGCCGAGAACCGCCCACCGGCGCCGACCTTGCCGGCCTGGTAGCCATGGCCGGCGTTGATCTGGACATCGCGGACGCGCTCGGTGATCACGCCTTCGACGGAGATCCGCCCCTGGTCGTACACGGCGGAGGTCAGGGTGACGATGCCGTGGGCGAACACGTGGCCGCCGGAGCCCAGCTCCGGCGTGGTCGCGGCGGCCGAGACGGACGAGGTCGGGGCGGTCGCTGCCATCGCCGGGAGCGAGCCGACGACGGGGGCGCCGAGCGCCAGCACGAGGCCGGCGGCGGCGGTGATGAGGGTGCACTTCTTCTGCATGGGGTGGTGTTGCTCCTGCGTTCGGGGCGGATGGGCCGAGCAGGACTGTGCCACTGCAATCTGACGGTATTTCGGATGCAATGTCCATCGGTGGCGACCGGACGACCGGGCTCCCTGTCAACACCGCGCTCGACTGATGCGGGGAGATTGCGGGAAACCGCATGTCGGACCGATGACCCCACCTCGGGGGGTGACCGCTCCGAAGACATGCCCGGGACCTGCGGCGGACCACCCATCCGCCCGTCCTCCGGAGGCGACGAGGCCTCTGCGCCGGCGTGGGCGCGGGGACCCGAACCCTGCGCCCAGCCGGCACCCCCGGCGTGACGACGTCCCCGGTCCGCGATCCCCCGGCAGGGCGCCCGTGAACGACGGAACCCCCGACCGATGGCCGGGGGTTCCTGGTGTCTTGATGTCCTCTGGAGGGACTGTCCGAGCGGATGACGAGATTCGAACTCGCGACCCTCACCTTGGCAAGGTGATGCGCTACCACTGCGCCACATCCGCATGCTGCTCACCGGGGTGACCAACGTCGACAACTGTACCTGACGACGGGCGCGATCCGGGCCTCCCGACCGCGTGTCGGGCGCGCCGGACGGAAGTCCCGCTCGCATGACCGGGGGTCGGGTTAGGGTCGGAGGCGTGACGACGACGTTCCGACGCAGTTCCCCGTCCGCCCTCGGCATCGACGCGGCGGGCGTCGACCGGCTGGTCACCGCGCTCGAGGGCGCGCCCGGCGTGGAGCCGCACAGCATCATGGTCCTCCGGCACGGCGAGGTCGCCGCCGAGGGCTGGTGGGCCCCGTTCGCCGCCGACAGGGTGCACCTGCTCTACTCGCTGAGCAAGAGCTTCACCGCGGCGGCCGTCGGGATCGCCGTCCGTGCCGGGCTCGTCGACCTGGACGCCACCGTGATCAGCCACTTCCCGGAGCTCGACGCCGAAGTCACCGACGAGCGCACCCGCCGGATGCGCGTCCGCCACCTGCTGGCGATGGCGAGCGGGCACCGGGCCGAGACCATCGAGCGCGCCCGGCAGCTCGACCCGACGAACACCGTCCGGGGCTTCCTGCTGCTGCCGGTGGACGAGGAGCCGGGCACCGTCTTCGCCTACAACCAGCCGTGCACGTACACGCTCGGCGAGATCGTGCGGCGGGTCAGCGGGACCTCGCTGCTCGAGTACCTGCGGCCCCGGCTGTTCGAACCGCTCGGCATCGACGACTTCGCCTGGTGCCGGGACGACTCCGGCGCCGAACTCGGCTACAGCGGCGGCTACACGACGACCGACGCCGTCGCTGCCCTCGGCCAGCTCTACCTGCAGGGTGGCGTGTGGGACGGCGAGCGGCTGCTCGACGAGGACTGGGTCGCCGCGGCCACCAGCACCCGCGTCGAGAACCCGGACGAGGCGAACCCGGACTGGTCGGTCGGCTACGGGTTCCAGTTCTGGATGGCCCGGCACGGGTTCCGCGGCGACGGTGCCTACGGGCAGTTCTGCATCGTGCTGCCGGAGCAGGACGTGGTCGTCGCGATGACCGGGCAGAGCCTCGACATGCAGGCCGTCCTCGACGCGGTGTGGGCGAACCTGCTGCCGGCGATCGACCGGCCGGGGACCGCCGAGGGCGACGAGGACCTCCGCGTACGGCTCGCGGGCCTCGCGCTGCCGCCGGTGGTCGGCGGACCGCTCGGCGACCTGCCGGACGGATCCGCCTCGGTCGCCGGGTCACCGTCCGCGCGCCTGGGCGCCGGACTGGAGGCCCTGCACCTGTCCCCTGACACCGACCGCGGGTGGGTGCTCACCCTCCGCGACCCCTGGGGCGAGGTCGTCGCACCGGTCGGCGACGGCTCATGGGCGATCGACGGCGCGACCGCGACCAGCGGAGCCCGGGACGGCGACGAGCTGTCCATCGACGTCCGGTTCGTGGAGACCCCGCACCTGCTGCACGTCCGGTGGGACCTGGCGTCGGGCACCGCTTCGGCCGCCTGGGAGACCGAGCCGCTGCACGACGCCGCGTCGACCCTGCACCGCCCCGCCGACTGACATCGCCTGCCGGGGGCCGACTCAGTGCGTCGCGCCGGTGACCACCGCGTGCGCGAACGACCACTGCGCGTCCCGCACGCCGGAGCACATGTACGCGCCGATGGCCGGGTTGCACGGCTGGTCGCGGGTGGCTTCCCAGTAGGACAGCACCTCGATGCCGTTCGCCACCGACCACGCGGCGAGGTCCTGGGCGTCCGCGCGGGTGAAGACCTCACCGGTGTCGTTGAGACCGACCATCGGCGTGAGGCCGACCATCGACAACCGTGCCGAGGCGCTGAGCCCGGCGTACACGGGGATCGTCGCGAGCTGCCCCGCGGTCGCCACGGCGGCGGACTTCGCAGCGGCGCCCATCGGCCGGATGCCCTGTCCGTAGTCCATCGCCATGAGGTTCACCGCGACGGGACGGACCCCGGCAGCGGCGAGGCCGCGGACGGCCGCGACCCCCTCGCCGAGGAGCCCCGTCGGCATCACCGGCAGCGTGAGGGAGACGTCGAGGTGACGACCCTTCGCGGCCTGTGCAGCGACGACCCGGGCGATGGCGGTCGCACGACGCTGGTTCGCCGCCGTGTCGCCGAGCGCGGTGCCCTCGATGTCGAGGTCGATCCGGTCGACGCCGAACCGCTCGACGACCTGCTGGTAGGCCGCCTGCAGCTTCGCCGGGTCGGTGCACCGCAGGGCGAGTTCGCTGTTCACGGCACCACCGAACGACACCACCACCTGGCCACCGCTCGCCTGGAACGCGGCGATGTTCGCGTGGAAGTCCTGCGGGCCGCCGATCCGGTAGGCGTCGAAGCCCGCCCAGGCCGGGGTGCAGGCGCTGCCGCCGTTGTCCGAGACGACGAACGCCAGCGTGAAGGCCCGCATGCCGGTCTGCTTCGCGAAGGTCCGCAGGTCGGCGGTCGGCCAGAGCCCGAGGTCGACGTACGGGGCGATCAGGGTCCGACCAGCGCGCGGCTGGGTCAGTGGTGCCGGCACGGCGATCGGGGTCGGCGCCGGAGTGCTCGAGGCGGGCGCACCGGTGGGGACACCGGACACGGTGCAGGCGACGTCCGTGCCGGCCGGCAGGTCCAGCACGGTGCAGGCGGTCGGGACGACGGCGGCACCGCCGGTGGTCGTCGAGGTGAGCCCGAACGACGTCGCGGCTCCGGCATCGAGCGTGGTGGCGTAGGACGGGGCGGAGGCGATGAAGCCGCCGGTGGTCGGGCTCGCGCTGGCATCCCAGATCGTGGCGACCCTGTCGGCGGTGGTGAAGCGGATGCGCCAGGGGGCGAGACGCAGGGCGGTCCGGTTCGTCACGCTGACCGAGGACTGGCTGCCGGTCGTCCAGGTGGCGGTGTGCAACCAGCCGACCGCGACGGTGCCGTCCCGCCCGGTCGCCGGCTTCGGAGCCGGAGTCGGAGTCGGCTTCGGACTCGGCTTCGGGGTGGCCGGCGGCTTGCCGGGTGTGGTCGCACCCCCGTTCACCGAGCACGGCGTCGCCGCACCGATGACCGTGCACGAGGTCGGCACCGTGCCCGCCTTCGGGACCTTCCGCGAGTCGATCCGGAACGAGGCCGTCGCTCCCTTCGCGATGTCCGGACGCGCCGTCACCCCGGCCAGCGTGAGCGACCCCTTCGCGCTCGACACCTTCCTGACGTCGCGGAACGTGCGGGCGTCCGACGTGTACGCGAACCGGATCGTCCAGCCGCGCCAGGTGGCGCCGGACCCGTTCGTGACGCCGACCGTGGAACGGAACCCGGTGGACGTCACCGCGCTGTTCTTCCACGTGACGGACACCTTCGGGGTCGCCGCGGCCGAGGCCGGCGGAGCGGTGACCGTCGACCCGACCAGCGGGACCAGCGCGAGGAGCACGGCCGCCGGCAGGAACCGTCGGATCAGGGTCGGACGCCGCATGGGGCCACTCCTCGGTTCGGGAACCACCCGCCGCCCCCTCGGGCCGGGCCTCGTGTTCCGTCAGCACCTATCGGCGGTGCGGCGGGATCCGTCGGCGTCAGCCGCAGAACTCGTAGGGCGGTGCTGCCTGCTGTCCGACCCAGACCAGGGCGACGTGCTCGCCGTCCCGACCGAGCTGGAAGGTGATGTGGCGCGAGCCGGCGTCGATCGTCCACGTCGTCGGCACCGCGGCCTCCTCCCCCGATGACCCGCTCGGCAGCGCCGCCAGGTCGGGGTGGGCTGCCTTGAGCTCCGCGAGACTGCTGCCGACCCCCGTGCCCGCCGAGGTCTCCGGTCCGGTGACCGACGTCGCAGTCGTCTGCGGACCGCCGATCTCGACGCCCGTGACCGTGCCGTCGCGGTCCTCGACGATGAGGCCCGGACTGGCGTCCCGGTGCCAGAACGAGGTGGCCGGAGACGCCGGGCAACCGCCGGAGTCCCGGGTGTAGGCGGCGCGGAGGTCGTCCACCTCGGCGGAGGTGCTGCCCCCGAGGGCGATCGGGCCGACCTCGTCCCCGGAGATCGTCCACGTGTCGGGGGCCGACAGCGAGAAGGCGCTGCCTGATGCTGACGGTGTCGCCGAGCTCGCCGGCGTGGGGGTCGCCCCCGTGTCCGACGACGTCGACGTGGGCGCCGTCGCCGTCACGGTCGCCGTCGGCGATGCGCTGTCCGGCGCACCCGGATCGACGGACGAGCAAGCGGTGGTCGACACGAGCGTGGCGACCACCGCCGCGATGCCCAGTCCTCGGACGGCACGGCGGAAGGCGGTCCGGCCGGTGATCGAGAAGTCCCCCATGTGGCCGACGGTACCCGCGGACCCTCAGTGGCGGCTTCGTTCGAGTCCTCGAAGCACGACACGCACTCTTCGCCCGGACTTCCCAGCACGACCGCCCACGCTGGGCCTGACGCGCCGCCCATCGGGGGGCGGACCCGCCGCGTCGGACGACGTCACGAGGAGTCTGCAGTGCACAACGACGGAACCGACACCTGTCCCCACCACATGGACGGCGAACTGCCGGCCGGAGGTGACCACCTCGGCGGGTCGTTCGGCGACGCGCCGACGCTCGAGAGCTGGTACCCGCAGCGCCTCCGGGTCGAGCTGCTGCACCGGAACGGCATCGACGCCGACCCGCTGGGTGCCGACTTCGACTACGCCGCCGCCTTCGCCACGATCGACCTCGACGAACTCAAGCGCGAGATCACCACGCTGCTGACGACGTCGGTCGACTGGTGGCCGGCCGACTACGGCAACTACGGCCCGCAGATGGTCCGGATGGCCTGGCACGCGGCCGGCACCTACCGCATCGCCGACGGCCGCGGTGGCGCCGGGACGGCCATGCAGCGCTTCGCCCCGATCGGCAGCTGGTGGGACAACGGCAACACCGACAAGTCCCGGCGGCTGCTGCAGCCGATCAAGCGGAAGTACGGCAACGCCCTGTCCTGGGCGGACCTGATGGTGCTGACCGGCAACTGCTCGCTGGAGCTGATGGGACTGCCCACCTACGGCTTCGGCGGCGGACGGCTGGACGCGTGGGAGCCGGACGACGGTACGTGGTGGGGCCCCGAGGTGTGGGACCCGCACCAGGCACACCAGGGCGACGACATGGTCTCGCGTGACGAGCGGTGGACCGGACGGAACGGAGACGCCGACTACGACCTGCAGAGCCCGCTCGCCGCGTCGCACCAGGCACTCATCTACGTGAACCCCGAGGGACCGTACGCGAACGGCGACCCGATGGGCTCGGCTCGTGACATCCGCATCACCTTCACGCGGATGGCGATGAACGACGAGGAGACCGTCGCGCTCATCGCCGGTGGGCACGCGTTCGGCAAGAGCCACGGCCAGGTGCCCGCGGCGGACATCGGCCCCTCCCCCGAGCTCGCACCGATCGAGTCGATGGGCCTCGGCTGGCACAACCCGGTCGGCACCGGCAACGGGCAGTACACCTCCACGAACGGCATCGAGGGCAGCTGGACCCCGAACCCGACGCAGTGGGACAACACCTACCTGGAGAACCTGTTCCGGTACGACTTCGAGCAGACGAAGAGCCCGGCCGGTGCGCTGCAGTGGACCCCGACCGACCCGGACGCCCCGAAGACGCCCGACGCGCACGTGCCCGGGCAGATGAACCCCCTGATGATGATGACCTCGGACATCGCACTGAAGGTCGACCCGGCCTACCGGGAGGTCTGCGAGCGCTTCCTCGCCGACTTCGACCTCTTCACGCTCGCGTTCTCGAAGGCCTGGTACAAGCTGACGCACCGCGACATGGGGCCGAAGCACCGCTACCTCGGCCCGGAGGTCACCATCGCCGATGACCTGCTCTGGCAGGACCCGCTGCCCGAGACCGAGGGCACCCCCCTCGACGCGTCCGACGTCGCGGCGCTGCAGCAGGCGACGCTCGCCACCGGTCAGTCCGTCTCCGACCTCGTCTTCACGGCGTTCTCGGCGGCCTCGACCTACCGCGACAGCGACAAGCGCGGTGGCGCGAACGGCGGCCGCCTTGCTCTGGCACCGCAGAAGGACTGGGCGGTGAACCGTCGCACGGTCCCCGTGATCGCCGCCCTGCGCGAGGTACAGGCGGACTTCGCCCGGACCTCCGGCAAGCAGGTGTCCCTGGCCGACCTCATCGTCCTGGGCGGGTGCGCGGCGGTCGAGCAGGCCGCACGGGCCGCCGGTACGGAGACGAGCGTGCCGTTCACCCCCGGTCGCGTCGACACCACCCAGGAGCTCACCGACATCGAGATGTTCGAGTGGCTCCGACCGGTCGCGGACGGATTCCGGAACTTCCTGTCGCCGCGCTTCGCCGAGTTCGCGCCCGGGGTCGCCCCCGAGTCCGTGTTCCTGGACAAGGCGAACCTGCTCACGCTCACCGCTCCGGAGTGGACCGTGCTCACGGCCGGACTCCGCTCCCTCGGCGCGAACTGGGACGGCTCGGACACCGGCGTGCTCACCGACCGGGTCGGCGTGCTCAGCACCGACTGGTTCGTACACCTCACCGACACGGACCTCGACTGGACGCCGGACGACGAGTCGGAGACGACCTTCACCGGTCGGACGAAGGCCACCGGCGAGGCTCGCTTCACCGCCACCCGGCACGACCTGCTGTTCGGCTCGAACGCGCAGCTGCGGTCGATCGTCGACGCCTACGCGGGTGCCGACGGCCAGGAGCGCTTCGTCAGCGACTTCGTCCGCGTCTGGGACAAGGTCATGATGCTCGACCGCTTCGACGTCAAGGGGCACCGCCGGTACGGACCGATGGCGGCCTGACCGCGTCGGGTCGCGGACGCGACCACCTGACGGACGGGAGGCCCGGTGCCAGCTGGTACCGGGCCTCCCGTCCGTCGTCGGTGCGGGTGACCGAGAGCGATCCGACGGGTGACGTGGGCGCGCAGTCGTGCCACGCTGGAGGGCATGACGACCGACCTGGTGGAGCGCGGGGTGCGGGCGGCGTGACCGCGACGGACGGACGACGGGCGACCCGGCTGCGCGTGAGCCGGGCGCTGATCGCTGCCGCTGCCCTGTCGTGGGTGCCGTCGCTGGTGGTGGTGTTCGTGCGGACGACCTGGACCGGTGCGCCGACGCGGATCCCGGTGCACTGGTCGGGAGCCGGCGCCGACCAGTGGGGCTCGGCGTCGTCGCTGTTCTGGACGCTGCTCGTGCCGGGGTTGGCCGGCGCGGTCCTCTGCTCGGTGCTCGCCGTACCGCTGTCGTCCGACGTCAGCCGCCTCGGCGCCGCCGGGGTCCTGGGTGGCATCACCGCCGGGACCGGAGCGATCACGACCGTGTGGGTCGCGGCACTGCTGAGCGCCGCACGTGCGCCGGCACCGTTCCTCGTCGTGCTGGGCGCAGTCGTCTGGGGTGGCCTGGTGTTCGGCGTGTGTCTGCTCCGGGGAGCGGGCAGGTCGTCCTCGGACACGACGGCGGTCGACGGCTAGGGGCCGACCCCGTCACGCAGCCGGCTGTCGGTGCGCGACGTCGACCGTGTCGAGGACCGCGAGGAACCGGCAACGACGTCGGTCCTGCACGAGCGCAGTGACGACCGCGGCGACGACGAGCCCGACGGCGACGACGAAGAGGAGGATGGTGAAGCTCTCCACCTCGGTGCCGCCGAGCATCCGGGCCACCTGGTTCATCCCGATCGAGAGCCCGAGGCCGGCGTTCTGCACCGCATCGACCACGATGCTGTCCCGCGACGCGCGGGCGTACTCACCGGCCACCCGTCGGTCGTCCTCGGTCAGCCCGTCGACGGACCCGCGCCGCACCGCCCGACGCAGCCGACGGAGCGCCTCGACGTCCCCGAAGCGTCGACCGTTGGACCAGCTCGTCCCGAGCGACGCCCGCAGCGTGAACGCCGTGACCACGACGGCGAGGCCGGCGATCGAGGACCCGAACGCCACCGATCGCCAGTCGAACCCGGCGGCCAGGCTGATGAGCAGGCTCCCCAGGACGGCAGCGCTCAGTCCGACCACCAGCAGGCGGGTGACGACGACCCGCATCACCAGGCGTCCGTCCCCGTTCGTCACACTGTGCACGGAGCCCCCTCGGCCTCGGTCGTCCGAGCCTACTCAGTGTCCGGCACGGCAGTCCCTCACCAGGTGGCGCAGGAGCCCGGTGCTCCTTCGTGGCGGAGCAGACGATGGGTGCGTCTGGTCGCAACGTCAAAACGTCGAAACGGAGCCGGAAAACACGAAGACCCCCGGTTTCCCGGGGGTCTTCGTTCTGTGGGCGATACTGGGATCGAACCAGTGACCTCTTCCGTGTCAGGGAAGCGCGCTACCGCTGCGCCAATCGCCCAGATGAGTTCCGCCGGAGCGGACTGGAGGTGGGGACGGGATTCGAACCCGCGTGGACGGCTTTGCAGGCCGCTGCCTCGCCTCTCGGCCACCCCACCATCAAGGTCCACGTCTGGCGTAGTACCCGATCGGTGGGATACCTCTTCTGGAGAGTTGCTGTCTTCCGGAGAAGACAGGCACCTCGAGCGGATGACGAGATTCGAACTCGCGACCCTCACCTTGGCAAGGTGATGCGCTACCACTGCGCCACATCCGCATGGTCTGACCTGAGTCACACCGGTGTTGTCCGACCCGCTCTCGCGGCGACTCGTAAACTGTACCCAGTTCACGCTGTTTCTCCAAAACCCGTTCCGTTCACCGGGCGTGTCCCCCGGGTTCATGCGGATCGGCGGGGTCTCCACGGGCCTCCAAGGCGCCCGCACGGCCAGCGACGCGCGCGACAGGTCGCCGGTGTTCCGACCACGGCCGGACATCCGCTACTATCGATCCGCACGCAAGTGCGACGGGCGATTGGCGCAGTTGGTAGCGCGCTTCGTTCACACCGAAGAGGTCATCAGTTCGAGTCTGGTATCGCCCACGTGCCCGTTCCGGGCAGTCGAAACACCCGAAGAGCCCGACGCCACCGCGTCGGGCTCTTCGCATCCCGGCACCCGTGCCACAGCGAACCGTCCGACCACCAGGGGCAGCATGACCGACGTCGACCTCGAGTTCGCCCGGGTCCGCCAGGTACTCGACCGTCCGACGCTCCGACTGATGTCGCGTCCGACGAGCGCCGCGGTCGTCTCGGTCTTCCGCACGGTGTTCGACCGCGACGTGCAGTACGTCCCGGCCGACCGGATGCACCTGCAGGTCGAAGAGCACGTCGCCCGACTGCAGGCCACGGGTGCGCGGGTGCCGGCGAGCGACTCCACGACCGGTGACCTGCCGGCCGGCGAGGCCCCGCGTCCGAACGGCCGGTCCCTCTGCCGCGAGTGGGTGGCCGCGCAGTGGCTGGTGCGCTCGAACTCCCCCGACGGCGACGAGCAGTACAGCCTGACCAGTCACGCCCTCGAAGCCCTGAGCCTCATCGACGCGCTGTCCTCCGAGCGCGCACTCATCAGCGAGAGCCGCCTGGCGATGATCGTCGACGCCGTGCACCGCTGGGCCGCCCGTGCCGAACCCGACCGGGACACCCAGGTCCGCCGGCTCGACGCCCAGATCGCCGAGCTGCAGGCCGAACGCGACCGCCTGGCCCGCGGCGACGAGGTCGTCACGGTCGACGAGGACCGGATGCGCGACGGCTACACGAACATCACCGACCTGATCCGCCAGCTGCCGAGCGACTTCAAGCGCGTCGAGGAAGCGGTCGCGACGATGCACCGCGAGATCGTCGAGGACTTCCGACAAGAGGTCCGCCCGATCGGCGAGATCCTCGACGACTACCTCGCCCGCACCGACAACCTGATGGAGTCGACCCCCGAGGGCCGGGCGTTCCAGGGAGCGTTCGAGCTGCTGCGTGACGACGCCCTGCTCCTCCGGCTCCGCGACGACATCACCACGATCCTCGAGCACCCGTTCGCGGGCTCCCTCAGCCCGACCGAACGGCGGACCTTCCGTGGCACGGTCGGCATCCTCCGCCAGGGCATCGAGGACGTCCTCGCCCAGCGCCGGATGCTGACGGCCACGCTCCGCGACCAGATCGTCGCCCACGATGTGGTGCGCGACCGCGAACTCGACGCCGTGCTCCGCTCCGTCAACCGCGGCCTGGCTGCCTGGATGGACGCCGGCTCGGCCCGCGACCGCGTCCCGCTCGGACTGCTGCCGCCGTCCGCCGCGGTCGGCACGCTCCGCGAACGGTTCTACGACCCGGACGCCGAGTCCGTGCCGCCGCCGATCGAGGAACCGGACGACGACGTGTTCGAGGATCTCGACGTCGAGTCACTCCGCCGCCACGGCGGTCCGCTGCTCGCCGAGCTGCGCGACGTCCTGGCGCACGCTGCAACCGGCTCCAGCGTCGAGGCCTTCCACGCGCTGCCCGCCGAGCAGCGCCGGCCCGTCGAGCTCTTCGGACTCGCCCACCTGCTCACCGGACACGACGACTTCGAGGCGGGCACGGCCTCCGCCCCGCACCACACGGTCCGGCCCGACGGCGAGCCGGTCACCTTCCACATGCCCACCGCCGCCCTCGCCCCGGCGGGCGACGCACCGCACCACGACGACGAACCCGGCCAGGAGGCACGGTGAGCGACACGACGCCAGCACCCGTCCACGACGAGGTCACCTCGGTCGACGACGGACTCGACGACGCGACCGGTGCGTACGAGCACGCGGCCGAGTCCGAGTCTGAGTCCGAGTCCGAGCGGGACGAGAGCACCTTCGCGCTGTTCGAGGGTGACGAGGGTCGCCTCGACGAACCGCAGCGCCGTGCCCTGGTCGCGCTGCTGCGCCACCCGTACGTCAGCGCCCGCACACACAGTGACGAGTGGCGCGCCGTCCTGGACGCCGAACACCAGCTGCGGTCGCGACTCAACGACCTGTTCCTCGAACTGCACGTCGATCGGGACCGCGAGGTCGCCTTCAAGCGCCAGGCCCGGTCCGAGAGCACCCGACGCGGCTTCCCGACCCTGCTCCGTGACGCCCCGTACACCCGCGAGGAGACGATCGTCCTCGTCTACCTGCGGATGCGCCTGCGAGCCGACGCCCGACCGGGGCCCGACCAGGTCGTCGTGGACCGGGCCGAGATCCTCGGGCACGTCTCCGGGTTCCGGCCGGCGACCGCGACCGACCGCACCCGCGACGAGGCCCGCGTGGCGAAGGCGATCGAGCGCCTGGTGACGGCCCGGGTGCTGCTGAAGACCACCGACCCGGACCGCTTCCGGATCGCGAGCGTCATCGAGGTCCTCCTGCCCCTCGAGCGACTGGTCGAGCTCGACCGGTGGCTGACGAGCACGGCGCTGCGGAACGCGACCACCGACGGGGGTGCGGCGACCGACGGGGGCGATCCGGGCCTCCCGGCCAGCGAGGACGACACCGACGTCGAGACCGACACCGACGCCGAGCCGGACACCGGGACCGACGGCGACGACACCGAGGAGGACCGCGCGTGAGCACCGTCGACATCGACACCACGGGCATCCCCGCCCTGTTCGACACCGTCGCGCAGTGGCGCGCCGAGTCCATGCAGGTCGTCAACTGGGGCGGCTTCCAGGGCCACCGCCAGGTCGAGCTCTCCGGCACGGCGACGCTCATCTCCGGTGCCTCCGGAACCGGCAAGTCGACGCTGATGGACGCCTACCTGGCGGTCATGATGCCGTCCGACGTGCCGTTCAACGGCGCCTCGAACGACGCGACGACCGGGCGTGCCCGGAGCGCCGACCAGCGGAACCTGCTGACCTACCTGCGCGGCAAGGTCGACACCCGGCGTGACCCGGAGACCGGCGCGCTCAAGGACGTCACGCTCCGCGGCGACGAGCAGACCACGTGGGGCGCCGTCGCCGTCACGTTCCGGAACGACGACGAGCGGCGGTTCACCGTCCTCCGCGCCTACATCGTGCCGCGCCGTGCCCGCGGTGTGGCGGACATCCAGATGACCATGGCGACCGTCGACGACGTGTTCGACCTGCGTCGGCTCGAGGACTTCGTGCCCTCCCGGTTCGCCCACCTCGAGCTCACCGGCCGGATCCCGGGGCTCGTGATCCGCGACACCTACCAGGAGCTCGCGTACACGCTGCAGACCCGGCTGGGCATCGGCGACTCCGGTGGCGGCAACCGGGCGATGCGCCTGCTCGCTCGCATCCAGGCCGGGCAGCACATGCCGACCGTCGACGCCCTCTACAAGTCCCTCGTCCTCGAGACCCCCGGCACGTACGAGGCGGCCGACCGTGCCCTCGCGCACTTCGCCGCCCTCGACGAGGCGTACGAGGCGATGGACACCGAGGAGCGCAAGGTCCGCATCCTCTCCCCCATCACCGAGCTGCACGACGAGATCGAACGCTCCCGTGCGGCCGCGGCAGCCCTCGACGGCATCGCGACCGGCGCCGACGTCTCCCCCTTCGCGCACTGGACGGCGTCGCGGAAGCGGGAGCTGCTCGACCTGGAGGTCGAACGGAACACCCGTGAGCGCACCGCCACGCGCGCCGAGGTCGAGGCCGCCTCGGCCCGGCACGCCGCGGTGGAGGTCGAACTGCGGGACGCCGAGGCCCGGCTGCGCGACTCCGGCGGCAACGCGCTGGCGCAGCTCGAGGACCGCATCGACCGCGGCACCCGGGAACGCGCCGCCGTCGCCCGCACCCGCGAGGTCTTCGACGAGCGCACCGCTCCCCTCGGCGAACCGCTGAGCACCGAGGCCGAGTTCACCGAGGCGCAGCGTGCCAGCCACGAGTTCCTCGGCACCTACGGCGCCCGTCGCGACGACCTGGACAGCCGTCGCGACGCGCTCACCCGCGAGGAGTACCCGCTCCTCGACCGCGAGCGGACCCTGCGCCAGGAGCGCCGGTCGCTCGAGCACCGTCAGGGTGCCATGCCGCTGCCGATGCACGAGGCCCGCGTCGCGATGGCCCGGGCCGCCGGCCTCGACCCCGCTGACGTCCCCTTCGTCGCCGAACTGCTCGACGTGCTGCCCGCCGAGGAACAGTGGCGCGCCGCGATCGAGTCCGTGCTCGCCCCGGTCGCCCGCACCCTGCTCGTCGACGAGGACCGCCTCGACGACTTCAGCGCCGCCATCGACTCCCTGCGTCTGCCGGTCCGCGTGCAGTTCGAGGGGGTCCCGATGGGGCCACACCTCGACCTGCCGGGTGACAGCTCGATGGTCTCCGGCAAGCTCGCGATCAAGCCGTCGCCGTTCAGCACCTGGGTCCGGGAGCGCATCGAGTCCGACCGGATCGACGCACGCTGCGTCGAGGACGCCGCCGACCTGGGCGGTGGCGGACGCCGTGTCACCGCCGCCGGGCAGCTCCGCGACGGCCGCCGCGGCGCCCACGGCGACCGTCGCCAGGCGAACGTCATCGGCTTCACGAACGAGTCACGGGTCCGCTCCGTCGAGACCGAGCTCGCCGAGATCGCCGCGGACCTCACCGCCCTGGAGGCCCGCCGCACCGACATCGCGCAGGACCTGGCCGCCCTCGACGCGCTCCGCACCGCCCACCAGCACCGCGTGGACGTCACCTGGGACGCCGTCGACGTGGCCGGCGCCGACGCGTCGCTCACCCGCCTGGAGGACGAGCGGCAGGCCCTCCTGGCCGCCGATGACGGGCTGCGCACGCTCCGCGAGTCCGTCGCCCGCCTGCGTTCGGCACTCGACGAGGCCGCCGACCGCCGCTCCGCCGCACGCCTGAGCGTCAAGCGGCTGGAGGAGCGCCACGCGGTGCTCGTCGACGGCCAGGACGCCGCCAGCGAGATCCTCGAGCGTTTCACCGACGCTCCCGAGCGGCTGCCGGACGAGCAACAGGAACGCCTGCTCGCCGAGGCCTTCGACGAGGTCGGGGCCCCTGACGGCGTGGACGGCTTCGACGACGCGACCAAACGCCTCCGGAGGCGACTCGAGGAGCGGCTGTCGCAGGCCCTCGACGGCGCCGCGACCGCGTCGGTGGCGCTCACCACGACGTTCGAGCGGTACCAGGACGCGTGGGCGGACCCGAACCTCGGCACCGGGGTGGCGTCGTACCCGGACTACCGGGCGATCCTCGACCAGATCGTCGCCACGGGCCTCCACGCCCGACGCAGCGAGTGGCGTCGCCGGTTGTCGCAGTGGAGCGGCGAGGACCTCGTGCCGCTCTCCGGTGCCTTCGACCGCGCGGTCGTGGAGATCGAGGAGCGGCTCGAGCCGGTCAACGAGATCCTGCGCGACCTGCCGTTCGGCGCCAACCGGGACCGGCTGAAGATCGTGATCCGCCGGGTCACCCGCGAGGACGTCACCCAGTTCCGCAAGGAGCTCCGCGCGCTGTCCGCGTCGGTCGACACCGAGCTGACCGACGACGTCCTCGAGACCCGGTTCCGACGCCTGCGCCGGTTCATGGCCGTCATCCGGCCCGACCCGGAGTCCCCGCGCGGCCGGACGACGCAGCGGGACGCCGTCCTCGACGTCCGCCGGCACATGGAGATCACGGCCGTCCGCTACGACACCGCGGGCGACGACCTGGGCGTGTACTCGTCGCTCGGCGACAAGTCCGGTGGGGAGACGCAGGAGCTCGTGGCGTTCATCGTCGGCGCGGCGCTGCGGTACCAGCTCGGTGACGAGACCCGGCCGCGCCCGCGGTTCGCTCCGGTGTTCCTCGACGAGGCGTTCATCAAGGCCGACTCGGAGTTCGCCGGGCGTGCCGTGACGGCGTGGCTGCGACTCGGGTTCCAGCTCGTGGTCAGTGCACCGCTCGACAAGGTCACGGCCCTGGAGCCGTCGATGGAGCGGCTGCTGTCGATGCGGAAGCACCCGGACACCGGGTACTCGTCGGTGACGGAGATCCGGCGGGACTGAGCCCGGCTCCGGGTCCTTGCCGGTTCTGCCGGGTCGCTGCCGGTTCGTTCGTGGGGCTCCGGCGGTAGGGTCGTGGCGTGTTCGGACGTCGCGCTCCCCGCCCTGCTGCCCACGACGACCCCGCCGGGGCGGTGCCCTCGGACGTCCCGGTGCTCGGCATCGGTGCCGTCGTCCGGGTGGTCCCGTCGGACCGCGGCGACCAGTGGGCGGACGACCCGATCGGGCTCATCGTCGCTCCGGGAGGCGCGCAGCTCGCCGGGTACGCCGGCGCCGGTGTGCGGGTGGCCTGGGTCGTCGAGTTCGACGAGCCCGCCTACACGACGGACGGCCGCGGCCCGTTCGAGCGCGCGACCGTCCAGAGTCGTCAGTTGGTGCCGGTCCCGATGGAGCCGGAGACCGTGGACGCCGGAGCGTCCTGACCGGTCAGTACTCTTCGGAGCCGGACTTCATCATGGCGGCGAAGGCCAGGCAGGTCCCGAAGCCACCGAGGACGCCGATGCCGATGATGATGCCTGCGATGAGCTCGAGCATGGGGTGACTCCTCGTGGTCCGGTGCTGTTCAGCTGTGGCCAAGGCTACCGGATGGCGCCTGTCCGACGTGCGGTGCCGCGCGCGCTGCCCGCGGCGGCGCGGAGCTAGCGGATGCCGCGCATGAGTCGGAGGACCGGCCGGGCGATGACGAGCAGGACGATGCCGACCACGACGGCGACCAGGCCGAGGACCGTGAAGTACGGCGCCTCGTTCTCCGGGTCGTAGTACCGCGAGAGCACACCGGTCAGCGCGGTCCCGAGCGACACCGACAGGAAGAACAGCGCGACCATCTGCGTCTGGAACTTCGACGGCGCGAGCTTCGTGGCGACGGACTGCCCGGACGGCGAGAGCAGCAGCTCTGCGACCGTGAACACGAGCAGGATGCCGACCAGGGCGAGCAGCGGCGTGCCGTTCTCCCCGGTGCCGACGAAGGGCAGGAACAGCAGGAACGCCACACCCATGATCCCGGTGCCCAGGCCGAACTTGGTCGGCGTGGACGGCTGGCGGTCACCCAGGCGGGTCCAGAGCGCGGCGAAGAGCCCGGACAGCGCGATGATCATGATCGGGTTGATCGACTGCACCCACGACACCGGCATCGGGAAGCCGAACAGGTCGCGGTCCAGGCGCTGGTCGGCGTAGACCGTCACGACGGTGAACTGCTGCTGGTAGAGCGACCAGAACACCGCGCTGCCGATGAACAGCGGAATGAACGCGAACACCCGGGAGCGCTCGTCCGAGGTCAGGCCGCTGGACAGGATCACCACGAAGTACGCGATGGTGGCGACGACCACGACGGCGACCACCACGACCGGCAGCGTGGAGACGTTCAGCAGTCCGGTGAGCACGGCCACCGCGACGGCCACGACCGCGACGACGGCCACGACGACGACCAGCGGGTACCGCGACCGCGGCAGCGGGTTCGTGACGTGCTGCACCGCGTCGGGCAGCTTCCGACGGCGGATCGCGTACTGCACGAGTCCCGCAGCCATGCCGACCGCTGCGAGTCCGAAGCCGTAGTGGAAGCCGAGCGTCGACTGCAGCAGCCCGGTGAGCAGCGGCCCGGCGAACCCGCCGAGGTTCACCCCCAGGTAGTACAGCGAGAACCCGGCGTCGCGGCGTGGGTCGTCCCGCGTGTACAGCGAGCCGACGATCGTCGTCGCGGTGGCCTTGAGTCCGCCGGACCCGAGTGCGATGAGCACGAGGCCGACGCCGATGCCCGCGACGCCCGGCACCAGGGCGAGCGCGATGTGCCCGAGCATCACGACGACGGCGCTGCCGAACAGCGTGCGGTCCGCACCGATCAGCCGGTCCGCGACCCAGGCTCCGATGATCGTGAAGAGGTACACCGACCCGCCGTAGGCGCCCATGATCCCCTTGGCCAGACCCTCGTCGATGCCCAGGCCGCCACGCGTGACCGAGTAGTACATGTAGAGCAGGACGATGCCCTGCATGCCGTAGAACGAGAAGCGCTCCCACAGCTCGACGGCGAAGGGCGTGGACAGCTCGAACGGCTGCCCGAAGAAGGTGCGTCCGGCGCTGCGCCGCTCGGGCTTCGTGGTGCTCGACATGGCGGAGAGTGTGCCCCTGGAACGGGGGTCACACCGAATCGTTGCCAGGGTCTCGACGGATGTCCCGGGCGGGTCTTGGAGGGTTCCCACGAACGGCGCCGGGCCGCCGGGCCGCCCGGTTGTCGCCCTGGCACGGCTGTCATGCCATCCGCACCACCGGTGCCTACGCTGGCGTGGTCGGACCGCCGTGCAGTGACGCGGTCCGTGCACCGTGCAGTCCAGGAGGCACCCGATGGTCGACATCGCACCAGTCCGCAGCAACGCCGAACGCCGCCCGACCGACACCGACACCGGCAGCGCGCCGAAGGCCGACGCCACCGGCGACCCGGCGGTGGGGACGCCCACCGGCAGCACCGACACCGACGTCCGCATCGACGTCGACCTGCTCGCCGAGCACCTGCTCGGTCGTTGGGCGGAGGACCGCCGGATCTCCCGCCGCCTGGCCCGCGACCCCGCGCTGCACAAGATCGAGGGACAGCCGATCGCCGAACACCGCGCCCGGGTCTTCGAGCAGCTCCGCATCCTGGTCGACGCCGGTGCCATCCAGCGCCCGTACCCGCTCGAGTTCGGCGGCCAGGACAACCACGGCGGCAACCTGGCGGCGTTCGAGGAACTCACCGTCGCGGACCCGTCGCTGCAGATCAAGGCCGGCGTGCAGTGGGGGCTCTTCGCCTCCGCCGTGCACCACCTCGGCACAGAGCGGAACCACCGCGAGTTCCTGCCCGGCATCATCGCGTTCGACGTCCCCGGCTGCTTCGCGATGACGGAGACCGGCCACGGTTCCGACGTGCAGAACATCGCCACCAGCGCGACCTACGACCCGGAGACGCAGGAGTTCGTCGTGCACACGCCGTTCCGCGGTGCGTGGAAGGACTACATCGGCAACGCGGCCCTGCACGGCAAGGCCGCCGTCGTGTTCGCCAAGCTCGTCACGCAGGGCGTCGACCACGGCGTGCACGCGTTCTACGTCCCGCTGCGCGACGACGACGGCTTCCTGCCCGGGGTCGGCGGCGAGGACGACGGCGTCAAGGGCGGGCTCAACGGCATCGACAACGGACGGCTCTGGTTCGACCACGTCCGGATCCCCCGCACGAACCTGCTGAACCGCTACGGCGACGTCGCCGAGGACGGCACGTACTCCTCGCCGATCGAGTCCCCCGGCCGCCGGTTCTTCACCATGCTCGGCACCCTCGTGCAGGGTCGGGTCTCGCTCGACGGTGCCGCGGTCGTCGCGCAGAAGGTCGGGCTGCAGATCGCCCTGACCTACGCCATGCAGCGTCGGCAGTTCCCGACCGGCGACGGGCAGGAGGGCGTGCTCCTCGACTACGGCCGTCACCAGCGCCGCCTGATCCCGCGTCTGGCGACGGTGTTCGCGCAGTCGTTCGCCCACGAGAAGCTGCTGCAGACCTTCGACGACGTGTTCAGCGGACGGGCCGACACCCCGGAGCGCCGCGAGGACCTCGAGACCCAGGCCGCGGCGTTCAAGTCGATGTCGACCTGGTCGGCCCTCGACACGCTGCAGGAGTGCCGCGAGGCGACCGGCGGCGCGGGGTTCCTCGCCGAGAACCGGATCACGAGCCTCCGGTCCGACCTGGACGTCTACGTGACGTTCGAGGGCGACAACACCGTGCTGTTGCAGCTCGTCGGCAAGCGTCTGCTGACCGACTTCCGCAAGGCCGCGCCGCGGGATGCCGCGTCGACCGCGAAGTTCGTCGCCGCCCAGGTCGCCTCGAAGCTCGCTGACGCCACGGGCCTCCGTCGACTCGGTCAGACCGTGTCGGACCGTGGGTCGCTCGCGGCCTCGGTCGCCGACCTGCAGGACGCGAGCACCCAGCGCGCACTGCTGGCCGGGCGTGTCGAGACGATGGTCACCGAGATCGGGATGCGGCTGCGCACCGCGGGCAAGGACCGTGCCCGCGCCGCCGTGCTGCTCAACCGGTCGCAGCACGAGCTCATCGAGGCGTCGAAGGCGCACGCGGAACTCATGCAGTGGGACGCCTTCACCGACGCGATCGCCGACGTGCCGCCGGGTGACACGCAGACCGTGCTCGTCTGGCTGCGGGACCTGTTCGCCCTCGGGCTGATCGAGCAGCACCTCGACTGGCACCTGCTGCACGGTCGGCTCTCGGCGCAGCGTGCCCGCGCGGTGTCGGCGTACGTCGACCGGCTGGTGGCGCGGATCCGCCCGGTCGTCCCGCAGTTGCTCGAGTCCTTCGGGTACGAGCCCGAGCACGTCCGCTCCCCCATCGCCGCCGGTGCCGAGCAGGCCCGCCAGGACGAGGCCCGCGCCTGGTACGCCGCCGAGCGTGCCGCGGGCCGGCTCCCCGAGCAGGAGAAGAAGCCCCGCCCGTAGGCGCGAGCCGGACCTGCACGACGGCATCTGCCCGGTACCGCGACTTCACGCGGTGCCGGGCGGTTCCCGTTCGTGCCGCGGGCGGCGCTGGCGCGCGACCGCGCTGGCGCGGCGAGGACCCGCACAACAGGAACCCGCGCGAACCGCGGGATCCCGCGGCGCGGGATCCCGCGGCGCGGGCCGGCCGCGCAGGCGGGCGGCAGCGGGCCGCGGAGGCTGCCGCCGGCTGGCGCGAGCCGGAGCCGCACAAGAGGAACCCGCGCGAACCGCGGGATCCCGCGGCGCGGGGCGGACGCGGTTGGGCGCAGCCGAACCGCGCCGCGGGCGGGCGGTCGGCCCGCCGGGCGGGCGGTCGGCACGGCGGGCGGGCGGCCGCCGCCGGCCGGCGCGAGCCGGACCGCACAACAGGAACCCGTCCGCACCGCGGGATCCCGCGGCGCGGGATGGACGCGGTTGGGCGCAGCCGAGCGGCGCCGCGGGAGCCGCGCGCGCAGCGCGGCGGCAGCGCAGCGCGTCAGTCGGCGGCGGGAGGCCGCGGAGCGCCGAGCGCGGCGCGCAAGCGCGCCTCGGCGTCGTCGTCGGCTCCGGCAGCGGCGGCGACGTTCGCCTCGGCCACGGCCCGGACGACCTCTTCGCGCTGGATCTTCACGCCACGCGGGGCATCGATCCCGATGCGCACGCCGTCCCCGCGGGAGTCGAGCACCGTGATGACGATGTCGTCACCGATGAGGATCCGCTCGCCGACCTTCCGCGTGAGTACCAGCACCGGACCAGCCTAGCGACTCCCCCGCCGACGGCCCGGCAGCGACGAGCACCGGCACCAGCACCGGCACGGGCACGGGTCAGAGCGTGCGGACCGGGACCCCGAGCAGGCGGACGGTCTCCGGGGTGCTGGTCTCCTCGGCGCCGATGGCCAGGACGCCGGCGATCGGCACCCCGACCTCGACCACGGCCGTCAGCATCGCGACGGCGTCCTCGTGCTTCCGCCCGACGTCCACGACGACCCACACCTGGTCCGGCGCGAGCGAGGCGGTGGTCGCCACGTCCTTCCACGCGGCGACCGCGAGCAGCGCCACGCCGTCGCGGACCGCATCGGCACGGGCGAGGATCCCGCTCCGCCGGTCCGAGGCGGCTGTCGCACGCAGTCCGTGCCGGTTCGCGAAGACCCCGGCGGCGGCGTCCACGTCGGTCGCGCGGCCGACGAGCAGGACCAGGTCCCCGTCCGCCGACCGGACGGCGGGTGCGGGCGGTGGGACCGGCGTCGGCACGGCCGCTGCGACGGTGGTCGCGGCAGCCGCGGCGCCGGGGGCGAGCAGCTCGGCACGCAGGTCGGCCCAGGGGTCGGTCTCCGCGCCTCCCGGCAGGCTGGTGACGGCACCGTCGGTGACGGACGGGAGGCCCGACTCGCCCGGCACAGATCGGCCGGCGGCCCGGCGCGGCGGAGCCAGCCCGTCGGACGCGAAACCGTCGAGGACGGACGCGAAGGCGTCCGCACGGGTGCCCGCGGTGCCGTCGGTCTCGGCGATGCGGGACTCGGCCGCCTCGGCGTCCGCGAGGAGCGCCGCGATCCCGACCCGCTTGGCCGGGGACGAGGCGATGGCGACGCGGGCGGTCGGCGGGTCGAACGGGTCGGGGACCTCGATGACGGCCTCGACGTGTGCCTTCCGGAACAGCCCGGCGACCCCACCGCTGGTGACCCGTTCGGCGGAGACGATGCGGGCGCCGGGGCCGAACTCGGCGAGGACGCTGGCGCGGACCTCGTCGAGCGTGGCGCCGCTACGCTGCGATCGGATCGGCGGCACGGACCACTCCCACGGTCTCGATGGTGGAGCCCGCGGCGGTGGCCTCCTGGTACGACAGCACCGGCAGGCCGTTCGCCTGCGCGGACACCATGCGGTGCACGGCCGGGCGGAGCTGGGGTGCACAGACCAGGACGGCGGACAGGCCCTGGTCCTCGACGGCGCGGACCGAGTCGCGCACCGAGCCGAGGACCTGTTCGATGCGGTGTGTGTCGAGCAGGATCTGGCTGCCCTGTTCGGACGGTCGGAGTCCTTCGAGCATCGCCTGCTCGAGCACCGGGTCGATCATGATGACGCGCAGGACGGTGCCGTCGAGGTGTCGGGCGGCCAGCGCGGGTCCGAGTGCGGCGCGTGCCGACTCGACCAGGCCCTCCGGGTCGGTGGAGACCTTCGCGCGGAGCGTCAGGGCCTCGCAGATCCGGCCGAGGTCGTTGATCGGCACCCGCTCGGCGAGCAGTCCCTGCAGCACGCGCTGCAGTTCGGCCATCGACAGCATGGCGGGGACGAGTTCCTCGACGGCGGCGGGGTTGACCTGCTTGACGCCCTCGGCCAGGACCTTGACGTCCTCGCGGGTGAGAAGGCGGGCGGCGTTGTCGCCGATGACGGCCTGCAGGTGGGTGACGAGCACGGACACGCGGTCGATCACGGTCGCGCCGGTCATCTCGGCGGCGTGCCGGAGTTCCGCGGGGACCCACTTGCCGGCCAGGCCGAACACCGGCTCGACGGTCGGGTCGCCGGGCAGGCCGTCGAGCTGTTCACCGAGGGCCAGGACGCTCCGCGCGGGGGCGGTGCCTCGGCCGGCCTCGACCCCGGCGATGCGGATGGCGTAGGTCGCGGGCGGCAGGTCGATGCTGTCGCGGGTGCGCACCGGCGGCACGACGATGCCCATGTCGACGGCGATCTTCCGGCGGAGTGCCCGGACCCGGCCGAGCAGGTCGTCGGAGGCGCCGGAGACCATGTCGACGAGGTCGGGGGCGAGCAGGATCTCGAGGGCGTGCACGCGCATCTGCTCGAGGAGGTCCTCGGGGGTGTCGCTAGTGGGGACGGCTGCCTCGAGCGCCTGTTGCTCGGCAGCCGTGGCGGCGGCGCGTTTGGCGTTCTGCCCGATCCGCCACCCGGTGAACAGCAGCGTCGCGCCGATGAGCAGGAACGGCAGGATCGGCATGCCGGGGATGAACCCCATCGCGATCGCGGCGGCACCGGCGATCATCAGGGCGGTGCGGGACTGCGACAGCTGGTCGGACGCCGACGTGCCGATGTCGGACTCGGCGCCCGACCGGGTGACGATCATGCCGGTCGACACGGCCATCAGGAGCGCCGGGATCTGGGACACCAGGCCGTCACCGATGGTGAGGATGCCGTAGTGCGACAGGGCGTCGGTGATCGACATGCCGTTCTGCAGCATGCCGATCGCGATGCCGCCGACCAGGTTGATGACGAGGATCAGGATGCCGGCGATCGCGTCGCCCTTGACGAACTTCGACGCACCGTCCATCGCGCCGTAGAAGTCGGCCTCGGCGGACACCGCGGCACGCCGTTCCTTGGCCTGCACGTCCGTGATGAGTCCGGCGTTGAGGTCCGCGTCGATCGCCATCTGCTTGCCGGGCATCGCGTCGAGGGTGAAGCGTGCGCCGACCTCGGCGACGCGCTCGGCGCCCTTCGTGACGACGACGAACTGGATCACCACGAGGATGAGGAAGATCACCGCGCCGATGATGACCGAGCCGGCGACGGCGACGTGCCCGAACGCCTGGATGACGTCGCCGGCGAAGCCCTGTGCCAGCACGAGCCGGGTCGAGGCGACGTTGAGCCCGAGCCGGAACAGCGTCGCGACGAGCAGCAGCGACGGGAACACCGAGAAGTCGAGCGGCTTCTTGACGAACAGCGTCGTCAGCAGGATCACCAGCGCCAGCAGGATGTTGCAGATGATGAGGACGTCCAGCAGGAACGGCGGCACCGGCAGGATCAGCAGCAGGATGATGCCGACGATGAGCACCGGGACGGCGAACTTCGGCAGGTCGGCGC
Organism: Curtobacterium sp. APC 4022; assembly: GCF_030407555.1. Classification (NCBI taxonomy): domain Bacteria; kingdom Bacillati; phylum Actinomycetota; class Actinomycetes; order Micrococcales; family Microbacteriaceae; genus Curtobacterium; species Curtobacterium sp. APC 4022. Next base: position 40,621 of record NZ_JASDDD010000004.1, on the reverse strand, counting down.
GCTTCATGCGGGGAGGGCCTCTCCGGGAGTGTGGTCGGTGACGGGACGCGGGGTCCGGAGCTTCCGGGGGCGGACGTCGCCGCTGAGCGTGGTCGGGTCGAGCACGGTGGCGACCTCCTCCGGGGTGGTGGGACGGGGCGGGGTGTGGGTGCCGGCGGTGGCCCCGCGGGCGGCGAGCGTCATGACGAAGGACAGGACGCGGGCGACGGGCGTGTAGAGGTCGACCGGGATCTCCTGGCCGAGCTCGCACGCGGCGTGCAGTGCCCGGGTGAGCGGGATGTCCTGCACCATCGGCACGCGTTCCTCGGTCGCCTTCTGGCGGATGGCGTCGGCGACCGGACCGGCGCCCTTCGCGACGACGCGGGGTGCGGACTTGCCGGCCTCGTACTTGATCGCGACGGCGTAGTGCGTCGGGTTGGTCATCACGACGTCGGCGGTGCCGATCGCGGCGATCATGCGGTTCCGGCTGGCGGCGAGTTGACGCGAGCGTCGCTGCGACTTCACGAGCGGGTCGCCCTCGGCCTGCTTGTTCTCGTCCTTCACCTCGCGCTTGGTCATCATGGTGCGCTTGCGGTTCCGCCGGACGACCACGAACACGTCGAAGGCGGCGAGGACGAGCCCGGCGGCGATCGCGGCCCGGAGCAGGGTGCCCGCGCCGTCCCCGGCGGCCTCGAGGACGCTCGTCAGCGGCAGGGACCCGCTCGACATCAGGACCGGGACGAGTCCCTGGACGGCGAACCAGAGCACCAGGCCGACGACCGCGGTCTTCAGCAGCGCCTTCAGCCCGTTCCAGAGCGCCTGGGTGCCGAACACCCGCTTCACGCCGGCGACGGGGTCGAAGTGCTCCGGCTCCGGGGTCAGCTTCTTGAAGTGGACTCCGCCCTGCGCGACCGCGACGGCGAGCACCGCGACCGCGACGACGCCGAGCATCGGACCGACGGTGCTGCCGATCGAGGCGAGGGCGTCGTCGAGCACGTGCCGCATGGTGCCGATGCTCGGGTCGGCGATGACGAGCGTCACGGCGTGCAGCTGCTGCTGCCCGGCGGCCGAGGCGTGCCCGATCGTGGACGGGATCATGAGCGCGGCGACGGCGATGCCGATCCACGCGCTGAGGTCCTGCGACCGGCCGAGCTGCCCCTTGCGGTGCACCTCGCGCATCCGCTTGTCTGATGCCTGTTCGGAGCGTTCTCCGCTGTCGGACACGTCGTCACCCCCTGCCCGTGATCGCCTGGACGGCGTCGCCGGTGAGCGAGGACACCACGCTCGGCAGCGCCATGAACAGCGCGCCGGCGAACAGGACGGTGAGGCCGATCTTGATCGGGAAGCCCATCTGGAACGCGTTGAGCGCCGGCGCGACACGCGTCAGCAGGCCGAGCCCGACGTCGGCCAGGAACAGCACGACGACGAGCGGGCCGGCGATCTGCAGCGCGGCGAGGAACATCTGCCCGAACGCGGCGACGAGCATCGGTGCGACGCCGTCGATCGGGAACCGGCCGTCCACCAGCGGGACGCCGTCGAACGAGCGCACGAGGCCGCCGATGATGAGCTGGTACCCGCCCGAGGCGAACAGCAGCGCGAGCGAGGCCATCTGGAACAGCCGGGTGAACTGGGCACCGTTCACCTGGGACTGCGGGTCGTACGCCTGCGCCAGGGTGAACCCGCCGAACAGGTCGACGAGCGCGCCGGCGGACTGCACGGCCGCGAACACCAGGTACACCATGAAGCCCAGCACCAGGCCGACGAGCAGCTGGGTGACGAGGGCGACCAGGAACGCCGCGGTGTCGAGCTGCTCGTACCCGGCGGTGACCTTCGGGGCGAGGCCGATCGCGAGCCCCAGGCCGAGGATGACCTTCACCACGCCGGGGAACGCCTTGTACGAGAACGGCGGCGCGACGACGAAGAACGCGACGAGCCGGACCCCGGCGAGCATCGTGCCCTCGAGTCGGGCGGAGTCGAAGACCAGGTCCATCAGCCGCTCCCGAGCAGCTTCGGGATCATGTCGAACGCCACGTGGGTGAACGCGATCATCTCGGAGATCATCCAGTTGCCGCAGACGACCAGCGCGATGGCGACGGCCAGGGCCTTCGGCACGAACGAGAGCGTGACCTCCTGGATCTGCGTCACCGACTGGAACAGCGAGATCGCGAAGCCGACGACGAGGGACGTGATGAGCACGGGCGCGGCGAGCTTGCCGGCGACGAGGAGCGCCTGGAGGGTCAGATCGATGACCGCCTGCTGGTTCACGAGGGGCCCCCGGACGTGGTGCGGCTAGACAACGTGGTAGCTCTCGATGAGGGACGTGATGATGAGCCCCCAGCCGTCCACCAGGACGAACAGCAGGATCTTGAACGGCAGCGAGATCATCACCGGCGGGAGCATCATCATGCCCATCGACATCAGTGCCGCGGACACGACGAGGTCGATGACCAGGAACGGGATGAAGATGACGAACCCGATGATGAACGCGCTGCGGAGCTCCGAGATGATGAACGCCGGGATCACGGTGGTCATCGGCACGTCGGCCAGGTCCTTCGGGTTCGCCTGACCGGCGGCCCGGGTGATGAGGGCGACGTCCTCGTCACGGGTCTGGTGCAGCATGAACGTCCGGAGCGGCTTGGTGCCGATCTCGACGGCCTGCTGGAAGTCGAGGTGCCCGGCCAGGTACGGCTGCAGGGCGTCGTCGTTGACGTGCCCGATCACCGGCGCCATCACGAACAGGGACAGGAACAGGGCGAGTCCGGCGATCACCTGGTTCGGCGGGATCGACTGCAGGCCGAGTGCGTTCCGGGTCATCGCGAGGACGACGAAGATCTTCGTGAACGACGTCATCATGAGCAGCAGGGCCGGGGCGACGCTGAGCAGCGTGATCCCGATGAGGGTGACGACGGCCGACGACGGCGTGCCGTCCGGGCCGTTCACGTTCACGCTGAAGCCGCCGGTGGACGGTGTCGGCGGGGCGGTCGGTGCCGTCGGCGCGGTCGGTTGGACGACGCCGGTCGCGTGCGCGCCGGTCGTGGTGAGCATGAGGTACCCGGCGACGACGGTCACGCCGAGCAGGACGAGCAGCAGGAGCCGACCCGTGCGGGCCGCGCTCACCCGGTCCGCCGGGAGCGGAGCGCCGACGCCGCCTGGCGCCAGGTGTCCGCGGAGAGGACCGAGCCCTGCAGCTGGGCGGCGGTCGGGACGACCGGGTTCGTCCGCGGTGCGGCACGCCGTCCGCGGGGCCGGAGCGGCAGCACGTCGTCGGACACGGTCGCGGCTGCGGCTGCGGTGTCGGTGTCGGACGGGAGGCCCGCCCCACCCTCGTCCTGCCGGTCCAGTTCCGCACGGAACGCGTCCGCCGTCGGCAGCGCGACCGGACCTGTGACGATCGTGAGCTCCGGCGCGGGCGCCTGGCGGCTCGTGAGGAGGGTCACGCCGTGCTCGGCCACGCCGAGGACGAGCCGCTGTCCGTCGACGTCCACCACGACGACGCTCGCCTTGCCGCCGACGCCCTGGCGGGCGACGACCTCGAGCGACGCCGAACGGCGCCCCCGGGTGCGTCCGGCGCCGAACTGCCCCTTCTGCATGCGTCGGTGCAGCGCCCACATGAGGGCGAGCACCACGCCGAGGGAGAGCGCGACGCGGAGCGCGATGACGAGCGTGTCCACCGGGTCAGACCGTCTCGGCGACGTCGAGGATCTTGGTGATGCGGACGGCGTAGTCCTGGTCGACGACGACGACTTCGCCGTGCGCGATGAGCCGGCCGTTGAGGAGCACGTCGGCGGGCGCACCGGCGGAACGGTCGAGTTCGACGACGGCGCCCGGCTCCATGCCGAGCACGTCGCGCACCGACATCCGGGTGCGGCCGATCTCCACGGTGAGGGTCATCTCGACGCTGTTGATCCGGCCGAGGTTGCCGGCGGACAGGACCGGGGCGGCCGTGACCGTTTCGGCGACCGTGCCGTTCTCGCGGATCCGGATCGCGACCCAGCCCATCGGCTGCCCGGCGGCGGTGAGGGCGAACACCACGGCCTCCGGGTCGGCGACGAGCGCGACGGCGGAGTCGCGGCGGCCCTCGCCGAGCACACCGGCCCCGAGCGGGGCGACCGCGGCCTCGAGCGAGGGGCGGAGCACGTCGGCGACGGACACGAGTCCGGAGTCGACGCCACCGGCGGCGGTGATCGCGGCGAGGTCGAGCAGCACCACGGCGAGGTCGGCCGAGACGCCACCGACGAAGGAGGCGACCACGGCGTCGGCGGCACGTGCCTGCAGGTCGGCGGACGGGCCTCCCGGCTGGGCGACGGCGACGAGCGGGACGGCGGTGGGCAGCGCGCTGGCGAGCGCCTCGGCGGCGGTCGTGTGCAGGGTGGAGGTGACGACGGTCATGCGGACGGCTCCGATGCGGTGGTGGTGACGACGACGCCCGCGAGCCGCGAGCCGTTCGCGCCGACGGCGGCGGTGCCGACGGGTTCACCGTCGACGGAGATGGTGAGCGGGCGGTGCTGCGGGTGCGGCAGCGGCAGCACGTCGCCGACGGCGAGGCCGAGGACCTGCGCCGGCAGCACGGTGGCCGGGGCGAAGCGCAGCGAGACGCCGACCGGGACGGACGCGAGCTGGGCGTCGAGCAGTGCCTTCGCGTCGGCTGTGGAGACGTCGGCGGGGCGGTCCACGAGCTGCGGCAGGACGGCCTCGGCGGGCAGCGCGAGGGTGCCGGCGGCGACGCGCTCCCCCACGCGGATCTCGAAGGACGCGACGATCATCAGGTCGGACTTCTGCGCGGCCTGGGCGAACTGGCTGTTGAACTGGAAGGCACCGGCCGTGACGGCCTGGTCGAGCAGCCCGCCGAGCGAGTACCGGAGGTCGTCGAGCGCGTCCTCGACCAGGCGGCGCACGAGGGCCTGCTCGATCGGGGTGAAGGTGCGCTCGGGCGTCGGCAGCGGCTTCGAGGCGCCGAGCGAGTGCGAGACCCACGTCAGGGCAGCGTCGAGCGGCACCTGCAGGACACCCTTGGCGGGGACACCCTCGATGGGCAGCAGGACCATGCCGGTGAGGGCGGGCAGCGACGCGGCGTACTCGTCGTAGGTCATCATCGCGACCTGCTCGCACGTGACCTGGCTGAGGACACGGACCTTGGCGGTCAGCTGCGTGCCCCACTGGCGGGCGAACGTCTCGAAGGCGAGCTCGAGGACCCGGGCGTGCTCACGAGCGAGCGTCGACGGGCGCGCGAAGTCGTACACCTCGGGCGCGGTCAGGGTCTCGGTCACGAGTCGTACTCTCGGCCGCCGGAGAGCGGCCGTCAGCTCTGGCCCCTCTTCTGGGGCGACGGTCGCGCCTACCCGGAACGGGCTCCGTCCTGCGCCTTCGCCAGGCTCGGCATGAGGGCGCTGACGTCCTGGTCGGCGTTCGACAGCACCACGATGTCGACCCGGCGGTTGAGCGCGAGGTCCTGGTCGGTGCTGCCCTTGGCGAGCGGCCGGCTGGAGCCGAAGCCGACGGACTGGATCCGGGCGGCCGGCATGCTGCCGCGTTCGACCAGGTCGCGGAGCACCCCGGTGGCGCGGGCGGCACTGAGCTCCCAGTTCGTGGCGTACGGGGCGGTGGAGTTCCGGCTGTCGGCGTGGCCCTCGACGCTGACGTCGTGGTCGGCACCGCGGAGGACCGGGGCGATGGCGTCCATGATCCGCTTCGCCTGGTCGGACAGGTCGGCGCTGTTCGTGCCGAAGTACGTCTCGCTGCCGATCAGCCGGACGGTGAGGCCGCGGGCGTCGACCGTGAACTGCACGTTGGTGGACTGCCCGGCCTTGTCGAGGTTGCCCTTGATCGCCGCCTCGATGGCCTTGAGGTCGTCGAGTTCGGCCTGCGCCGCCTTGACGTCCGCCTTGGTCGCGGTGGCCGGGACGACGGTCGAGGCCGGGTCGACGTTGGTGTCCTTCGTGCCCGACGCCGCGGTGGAGTGGTCGGCCTGGGCCTTGTCGACCGAGTAGCCGGAACCGTCCTCGACCTGGTCCTTCGTGACGACGGTGCCGGACGCGGTGTCGACCTTCTGCGACTTCACCTCGCCGAACCCGGTGGCGAGCGAGTTCTTCAGCGCGATGTACTTCTCCTGGTCGACGGTCGACATCGCGAACAGCACCAGGAACATGCACATCAGCACCGTGATCATGTCCATGTACGACGCCATCCAGCGCTCGTCGGGGTGTTCGGCCTCGTCGTGGCCGCCCTTCTTCCGACCGCGACCACGACCGCGGGGGTTGGCGCTCATGCTCAGGCCGCCAGCTGCTGGTCGTCGGCGCCGGCCTTCGCCTTCGCGCCCTTGCCCGAGTCCCCGCGCGCACTCGGCGGGACCATCGCGGTGAGACGCTCGCCGAGGAGACGCGGCTGACTGCCCGCCTGCACGGCCAGGAGGCCCTCCATCAGCAGCGTCTGCCGGTCGGACTCGAGCTGTGCGAGCTTCCGCAGCTTGCCGCCGATCGGCAGCCAGAGGAAGTTCGCGGTCAGCAGGCCCCAGAGGGTCGCCACGAAGGCGCTGGCGATGAGCGGACCGAGCTCGTCCGGCTTGCCGAGGTTCGCCAGGACGTGGGTGAGCGAGACGACGGTGCCGATGATGCCGACGGTCGGGGCGAAGCCGCCGAGTCCCATGAAGAACGAGCTCGCGCTCCGCATCGGTGCCGCGTTCGACTCGATCTCGTCCTCGAGCAGGATCCGGAGCTCGTCACCGTCGGTGCCGTCGGCGATGTTCTGCAGCGCCTTCTTCATGAACGGGTCGTCGTGCTTGTCGGCCTCCTGCTCGAGCGCGAGCAGGCCGTTCGAACGGGCGGTCTCGGCCAGCCCGACGACGTCGTCGATGACGGTCTGCGGCGGGGTGACCTTGCCGGTGAACGCCTTCGGGGCCGACTTGAACGCCGAGAGGGCGTCCTTCAGTGTGGTGCTGGCGATCCCGGCGCCGATGGTCGCACCGAACACGAGCAGGATCGGCGCGGGGAGGAACAGCCCACCGAGCTCGACGTGCTCCATCTCGATCATGCCGAAGAGGGCGCCGAAGGCCAGGAGGATGCCGACGATCGTCGCGATGTCCACGTCAGCGACCCCCGTCCTGCGTGCGGAGCGGAGCGACCGGCGCGAGCGTCGGCTGCGGGCCGGTGGCGTCGCGGCCGACGGGCAGGTCGGTGCCGTACGCCATGCTGACGATCCGTGCCCGGTAGGTGGCGATGCGGTCGATGACCTCGGCCAGGGACTCGCGGACGATGTACTTCGCCCCGTCGACCATGATGAGCGTCGTGTCCGGCGTCTCCTGGATGCGCTCCACGAGATCGGGGTTCACAGCGAATCCGCTGCCGTTCAGTCGTGTGACGACGATCATGGCCCGTCCTGGTTCTCGATCGACCCGCCGCCGTCCGTGGGGCAGGTGTTCGACCGCCCGTCCGTCAGGTGGTCGGGTCCGTGGGTCAGACGACCGCGATCTCGTTCGGCACGCCCGGCAGACGGTCGCTCGTCGCGACGACGTCGCCGGTCTCGAGGTCCACCGCGGTGACGCGGCGCTCCGCCGGGTCGGTGACGTAGGCGATGCCATCGACGACCTTGAGCGCGGGGTGGGCGTCCTGCCACTCGGCCGGTCCCTCCCACGCATCGATCACCGGGACGGTGTCGAGGGACTTCCCGGTCTCCTCGTCGAGGACGTGCAGGGCGCCGTCGCTGCCGAGGACGACCGCCGAGTCGCCGGGGCCACGCGCCAGGTCCCGGAAGGTGAAGCCGACGCCGTCGGGCAGGTCCGCGACCCGGTACTCGCCGGTTGCCGCGTCGACGAGGGCGACCTGGTCGAGCAGGTACCCCTCGGCGTCCGGGTCGTCGTTGAAGTCACCCACGGCGATGCTCGACGTCTCGGTCGTGAACAGGTTGCCGCTGCGGCCGTACTCGGTCGGTGCGTCGAGCTTCTCGAACGCCCCGTCCCGGTACACGAGCGCACCGTCGCTGCAGCCGAAGACGGCGACCTCGTCGGCCACCGCGCCCTCGCCGTGCACGTCGGGGCACTCCTCGCTGCGGGCGGTCTCCTGCCCGTCGGCGTCGAGCGCGCGGACGCCGGAGCGGGACTCCTCGGTGCCGATCGTGGTGAGGAGCGTGCCGTCCTCGAGCTCGATCGCGACGCCGTGGTGGGCGGCCTCGGACTCGGTCGTGTCGGCGTCCGGCAGCTCCCCCGACGCGACGGCGGTACCGAGGTCGGCGGTGTCGAAGGTGGTCACGTCGCCCGAGCCGTCGGCGAACAGCGCCGTGCGGTCACCGTGCACGACGACGTGTCCGCCGGTGTCCGCCGGGAACGTGAGGTCGGTCAGGGCCGTCTCACCGGTCGTGCCGGCGGCGGTGTCGAGGACGCGGAATCCGTCGGGCACGGTGACCAGGACGTGCCGGTCGTCGCCGGCCGGGTTGACGCGGGTGAAGCCGTCGACATCGTGCTCGCCGACGACGTGCAGGTCCTGGTCGAGGACGAGCAGGCCGCCGTCGACGGTCAGCGTGACGCGGTGGCCGGTGTCGGTGCGCGCGGGGTCGGTGCGCGTGCGGTCGGTGGTCGCGGCGTCCGAGGCGCGGGTGCCCGCCGGACGGTCGGCGCTGGCGCAACCGGTGAGGAGCAGGGCGGCGGTGCCGAGCAGCACGGCCGGGGCGAGGAGTCGTTTCGTCGTCATGGTCGACACTGTATTGATTCTCATTCTCATGTGCGAGCCGACAGGCCGTCGACGATCGCCGCGGTGTTCGAACGCATCATCTCCAGGTACGTCGCGGCACCCTGACCCTCGGCGCTGAGCGACTCGGTGGCGAGGGACCGGATCCGGACGTGGACGTCGGCCTCGTCCGCCAGCACCTCGGCGAGTCGGGCCGGTTGCGAGGCGTCGACGAAGACCGTGGGCACGCCGGCGTCCTCGATCGCCGTGGCCAGGTCACGGAGGTCGGCGGCACTCGGGGACGCCAGCGTCGTCCCGCTCGGGATCACCGCTCCGACGACGCGGAAGTCGAACCGGTCGGCGAGGTAGCCGAAGACGTGGTGGTTCGTCACGAGTGCCCGGCGGTCCTCCGGCAGCGCCGCGAAGGCCGCCGTCATGTCCTGGTCGAGGTCGGTCAGGTCGTCGCGGTAGTCGTCCAGCGCCGTGTCGAGCCGGGCGTCGTCGAGCCCGGGGACGTCGTGCAGCTCGGTCCCGAGTGCGTCGACGACAGCCCGCATCCGCGCGGGGTCGGTCCAGAAGTGCGGGTCCGGTCCGCTGGCGTCCTCGGTGGTCCACTCGAGCACGTCGATCGCGTCCCCGGCCGTGAACACCCGGGCGCCGTCGGTCTCGGCTGCCCGGACGTGCTGAGCCACCCCCTCCTCGAGCCCCAGACCGTTCTCGACCACGAGGTCGGCGGAACGCATCCGCGCGGCCTGCTGGGCGGAGACCTCGAACGAGTGCGGGTCGGCACCCGCGGACATCAGCACCTCGACGTCCGCGCTCTCGCCGACGACCTGCTCGACGACGTCGCCGAGGATGTTCGTGGTGACGACGACGAGCGGTCGGTCACCCCCGCCGTCGGCGGTGCAGCCAGCAGCTCCGAGCGTCGCGAGCACCGCGGCGGTGGCGAGGGCGGCGCGCAGGACCCGGGTCACCGGCCGACCTCGGCGAGGACGTCGGGGCGGACCAGGACGTCGATCGACCGGGCGAGGCGCGCGTCGTCGGCGAAGTCGATCTCGTGCACGACTGACCGCGACGGGTCAGCCAGGTAGGCGCGATGCGCGTCGAGCTGCAGCGTGGCGTCGGCGGCGGGCGCGACCAGCGGTCCGGTCTCGACCCGGTGCCGCTGCCCGTCGGACCAGACCACGATCCTCCCGTCCGTGTCGAGGGCGACGACGTGCTCGTCGGCGTCGTCGACCGCGACCACCTGCACGAGTGGACGCTCGGTCGGGACGTGCTCCCAGGTGCGCTCGCGTGTGTCGAGGAGCCAGTACCCGGTGTCCCCGGCGAGGGCGGCGACCGTCGGCCGACCGGTGCGGCTCGCGAAGTCGGTCGCGCGCGGCAGACCAGCGGGTGCGGCGATCGTCTCGACGACGGGGTCGCCGCCGTCGGGGTCCTCGGTCACGAGGACGGCACCGTCGGCACATCCGACCACGGCACCGACGCGGGTCGTGATGCCACCCGAGGGGTCGGCGCAGTCAGCTCCGACGCCGGTCGACCGGCCGTCACCGGCGAGCACCTCGACGCGGTCCCGCTCGGCGTCGCCGGCGACGAGGGACGTGCCCAGCGGCAGGAGCACCCCCGCGCCGTCGACGGTCGCGGTGGGCCGGACCTCCCCCTGGCCGAGTGCGGCACGGTCGAGCGCGACGGCGGTCGCCGCGTCCGGCCACGCCACGGTCGTGACGGTCTCGGAGGACGCCACGGTCAGGGAGCCGCCCGTGTCGAGCGAGCCGACGACGCGGGCGGAGGCGTCGTAGTAGTGCGTGTGGTCACCGTGGTCGACCGTCCACGAGCCGCCGTCGACGATCGTGGAGCCGGAACCGTCGCTGGTGACGAGGAAGCGTCCGTCGGTCGCCGCGTGCCGCGGTGCGGGGACGGCGTCGAGCGCGTCGGACTCCCCCGTGAGCAGGTCGTGCAGCGCGACCCGCCCGTCGGTGTCCGCCACGACCAGCCGGAGCTGGGGTTCCGGGGCTTCGGTGGCGCCGGCGACGAAGCCGTGCGGGGCGGCCGTCGCGGACGACGACGCACCGCGTTCCGCCCCGGGGGGACCGGACGGGGAGCAGGCGGTCAGGACGAGCGTGGCTGCGACGCCGAGGGACGCGGGGCCGACGATCCGGCCAGGGTGGGTGCGGAGATGGTGCATGGTTCCTTCCGGGGGTTCGGGACGAGGAGCTGGACGGCACGACGGAGTCCGTGCGAGGCGGCCACGGCGACGATCGCGACGAGGGCGATGCTCGCGCCGGCCGCGGTGCCGGCGTGCCACGAGACGAGGAGCCCGGTGGCGACCGCCGCGACCCCGAGGACCGCGCCGAGCACCATCGTCTGGGCGGTGCCGCGGGTCCAGGCCCGGGCGGCGGCCGCCGGGGCCAGGAGCAGTCCGACGACCAGGAGCGTGCCGACGGCGCGGTACGAGGCCACGACCGCCAGGGTCACCAGGGCGACGAGGACCACCTCCGCCAGCCGTGGCCGCAGCCCCAGCGTGCGGGCCTTCCGCGGGTCGAAGGCGGTGGCGGTGAAGGACCGGTGGAAGAGGCCCGTGACGACCAGGGCGACGGCGGCCGCGACGGTCAGCGTGACGACGTCGGTGGTGGTCACGGCCAGCACGTCGCCGAACAGGATCGCGGTGACGTCGGTGGCGAAGGAGCGCGACCCGGACACGATGATCACCCCGAGCGCGAGCATGCCGACGAAGAGCAGTCCGATCGCGGTGTCGACCGACAGCCCGCGTCGTCGACGGAGCGCCTGCACACCGAGCACCATCACGCCGGCACTGACCGCGGCGCCGACGACCGCCGGCACACCGGTCAGTGTGGCGACCGCGACCCCGGGGAGCATGCCGTGTGCGAGCGCCTCGCCGAGGAACGCCATCCCCCGGACGAGCACCCACGTGCCGACGACCGCGCAGAGCACCGCGGCGGTTGCCCCGGCGGCGAGGGCTCGGAGCATGAAGTCGACGGAGAACGGTTCGGTCAGCCAGGTCACGGTCCCGAACGCTACATGAAAACGATTCTCCTTACTGATAGTCTCCTCAGATGCCCCACGAGCCCGTCCGACTGCACGCGGTCACCGTCCGCCGCGGCCCCCGGACCGTCCTGCACCGCACCGACGCGCACTTCGACGCCGGCACCGTCACGGTCGTCGCCGGCGCGAACGGCTCAGGCAAGTCCACCCTGCTCGAAGCCGTCGCCGGCACCCTGCCCACCGCCGAGGGGCGGGTCAGCGGCACCACACCGGGCCGGGTCGCGCACGTCGCCCAGACCGTCCCAGACCCCGGGCCACCGCTCACCGTGCGCGCCACAGTCACGATGGGCAGGTGGGGCGCCCTCCCCTGGTGGCGTCCGCTCGGCCGCCGGGACCGCGACCTCGTCGACGAACAGCTGCACCGACTCGAACTCGCCGACCTCGCCGACCGACCGCTCGCCGAGCTCTCCGGCGGCCAACGGCAACGCACCCTCGTCGCGACCGGCCTCGCCCAGCGCGCCCCGGTCCTCCTGGTCGACGAACCGACCGCCGGCGTCGACGCCCGATCACTCCGACTGGTGCTCGACGCGCTCGCCGCCGAGGCGCAGCGCGGGGTCGTCGTCGTCCACGCGGCCCACGACCCGGCCGCCCTGGCGTCGGCGGACCGCGTGCTCACGCTCCACGACGGCGCACTCCACTGACCGTCGGGCTCCCGCGGGATCGTCGGACTACCCGACCGCAGCGACAGCTGCCCCTCCGGTCCGCGGAAGGGGGGACGGGCCGTCACCCGACCCGGGGAACCGGCCCGTTCCTCCAGGCCGTTGCCCAGGCCCACCCCAGCACCGGCGCAGGTCGGGAGCGCTCCATGGGGCGATGGCCAGATCCCTGCTGACCGTCCCCCTGTCCCTCACCGTCGTCGCGGCCGCCCTCGCCTGGGTCGTCCTCGGCCCCGCCGCCGCGGTCGCCTTCATCGCCCTCGCGGTGCTCGAGATCGCGATGGCCGCCGACTCGTCGGTCCCGATGGCCGGGATCGCCGGCCGCCTGCACTCCCCCGCCAGACGGCTGTTCCTGTCGCTCGGCATCGTCGCCGGCGTCCTCACCATGCGCCTGCTGCTGCCACCGGCAGCGGTCGTCGTCGGGTCCGCCGAGGACCCCGCCGCCACCGTCGGCGAGGCCGTCTTCGCCCCCGGCGCCTTCGCCGCCCACCTGCAGGAGGTCCGACCCGCGCTCGCCGCGTTCGGAGCGGCCTTCATCTGGCTGGTGTTCGCCGAGTACCTCTTCAACACCGACCGCGCGTCCCGCAAGTCCTGGCTCGGCCGACTGGAGGCCCGCCTCGCCGCCGTCGCCCGGCCGCGCGTCTGGTCGCTGGTCACCGCGGCGACCGGCGTGGCGCTGACCTCCTTCCTCGTCGCGGTCACGGCGGAGGGGCGACCGACGTCCGTCCTGCTGGGTCAGGTCGTGCCGGTCCTGGTCGGCGGGCTCGCCGGGATCGCCGCGTACCTCGGGTCGAAGCGGCTGGCGCGGTGGGCGCTGCAGGGGCGTCCGGCTGCCGGCTCGGACACCGGCTCGATCGGCACCGCGGGTGGCGCGTGGCGGATCCACCTCTACGCGTCGACGGTCGTGTTCGAGCGCGGGCTCGTGGTGTTCATGCTGTTCGAGATCCTGGACGGCGTGTACTCGCTGTCCGGCTCGGGGGTCCTCGGGACGGACGGACTCGGGGCGGTCGAGCAGGTCGCGGTCGGGGCGGCGGCGATCGGCGTCGGCGCGATGTTCCTCGCCCGGCTGACCTCGCACCTCGACCAGGCCGCCGGACTGCGGCGGCTGCGGTACCTCAAGGCCGGGGCCGCGTACGTGCTCGGGGTGCTCGCCGTGCTGCTCTGGACCAGCTTGCTCGTGCCGGTGCCGGGGACCCTCGTCGCCTGGTTCGGCACGGTCGTCATCGGTGCGGCGCTGGCGTCGTCGCTGCCGTGGCGGGCGTGGGCGCGGCGTGCGCGGGCGACGTCCGCCGACCGGTCACGAACCGTCGCTCTCGCCGCCGGGGAACGACGATCCGTGACCGCTCGGCGAGACGGGAACGGGGTGTCGTGACCGGTGGGAAGGGCCTTCGCGGCTGGGCTGGCGAGCTCGGCTACTCGCGCTGGTCGAGCCGGAGGAGGCGGGTCTCCTCGGCGTCGTACTCGGCCCGGACCTGGCGCAGGACCAGGTCGTCGATCTCGCCCTGGTCACGCAGCCGCAGCACGGTCGCCGCCTTGAGCCGGACGAGGGCGAGCTCGAGTTCGACGGCCGCCCCGCGCTGCACGAGCAGCGGGTGCTCCTCGTCGTCGCTCTCCTCGGCCTTCACCAGCGCCAGGTGACCCTCGTAGTCCTCGCGGATCCGGTCGACGATCTCCGACTCCGCTCCGGTCTTCCGGGCGAGCCGGGGCAGCGCGTCGAGCGCCGCCTCGATCGCCGTGCGCTCCGCCGACCGGCGCTCCTCGAGCACCTCACCGCTGCCGTCGAACGCCGCCCAGCGCACCACGGCCGGCAGCACGAGCGACTGCCCGACGATGGTGACCACCACGACGCCCGCGGTGACGAACACGATGAGGTCGCGGTCCGGGAACGCCCCACCGCTCTCGACCACCCGCGGGACGGCGACGGCGGCGGCGAGCGAGACGGCGCCGCGGAACCCGGTCAACCCACTGACCAACCGGTCGCGGTGTCCTTCGCGGGGTGAGCCTCCCGTCCGCAGCGTGACGAGCCGGATCGTGCCCCACGACAGGTTGAGGAACGCGAACCGCAGCACGACGACGGCGACCGACACGGCGCCGATCAGACCGAGGCCGACGACGATCTCGCTGCCAGCGAGGTTGCGGACCGAGATCGTCGCCTCGATGCCGACCAGCACGAACAGCGCGCCGTTCAGCAGGAACGTCGCGAACGACCAGAACGACCGCACCTGCTGACGGGTCTCGGCGCGGTCCAGCTTCGGCGCGACCTGGCTGACGACGAGCCCCGCGACCACGACGGCGAGCACCCCGGAGGCGCCGACCGCCTCGGCCAGCAGGAAGGCGGCGAACGGCACGAGCAGCGTCAACAGGTTCTCGAGCACGACGGCGTGGATCCGACGGAGGACCAGCATGCCGAGCCACGAGGTGAGCAACCCGGCCGCGATCCCGCCCACGTAGGACAGGACGAGCATCCCGGAGACGTTCCAGACGGTGAGCTCCTGCTCGCCCGCCGTCACCGCGACGGCGATGCCGTAGATGACGAGGGTCGTGCCGTCGTTCACCAGCGACTCGGCACGGAGGACCGTGGTGTTCCGCCGGGGCAGCGACCGGGTGAGCGCGCCGACGGCGGTGGCGTCGGTCGGGGCGACCGCGGCGCCGAGGACCCAGGCCGGACCCCACGGCATGCCGAGCAGGTGCAGGAGGGTCGCGACGCCGCCGGCGGTGAGGACGACGAGCAGGGTACCCATCAGGACGATGCCGCGGAGGTTCGCCCGGATCTCCCGGAGCGAGATCGTCAGGCTCTCCCAGTAGAGCAGCGCCGGCAGGAACAGCAGCAGCACCGCGTCGGCCGGCAGCTCCACCTCGCCGAACACCGGGATGAAGGCGATCGCGGCGCCGAAGGCGAGCAGGAGGACCGGGGGCGCGACGCGCAGCCGGCCGGAGACCGCGGTGGCGACGGCGATCGCGACCACGAGCACGACGACGAGTTCGGGCGCGATGAGTTCCATGGGGAGTCCAGCCTGACAGGGTGCGGATGCGCGCACGTACGGATCGTCCGCGCAGCGTCGCCGTGCGGAGCGCGCCGCCGCTCAGCGCTGCTGCTCGGCGGTTGCGCTCAGCGTTGGCGTTCGGCGCGTGCGGTGAGCACCAGGAACGTGACGTGCCCGAGCAGGGCGATGCCGAAGAACACGAGGGCGACCGCGTAGACCCGGTCGAGCGAGCCGTCGCCGGTCAGCAGGAGCACGATGCACCCGACGACCGCGGCCGACAACACGCCGACCTGCACCATCGACCACGTCTTCCGCCACCGCGGCTGCTGTCCCTGACCGTCCACGGGCTCATTCTCCCCCGAGACGCCGTGCCCGACCGACCGCTGGCGCGCAGTCGCGGTGCTCGGTTCGGTCTGCCGGGTCACCGCGGCTCCTACGATCGTCGCGCGCCGCAGGTGGTGGTGCAGGGAAGGACCGTGGCCATGGCGACGAGGCAACTGCACTTCGACGGCTCGGGGGTGCCGGACGGCGAGGGCGTCGTCGCGACCCGGCTGGGATGGCTGCTCGACCCGGGAGACGTGCTCGTCGCGCTCGCCACGGACGGCACCGGGGCGACGGACTTCCACCGGGGCGGCTGGAACTCGTGGTCGCCGACCGGCTGGGCCTCGCTCGACGAGAGTCCGCTCCGCATCTGGGGCGACGAGGAGCGGCGGCTCACGGCGGACGACGCGGCGAACGACACGCCGGACCGGCACGAGGGCAACGGGTTCGGCGCGCTACGGCTGGCCGACGGCCGGGTCCTGCTCCTCGGCGCGCTCGGCCTCGGCACCCCGCGGGTGGGCGGCGCAGCGAAGGGCCTCTGGGCCACGGTCGAGACCGACGACGGCGACGGGTGGTTCCTGGGCGTCGGAGCCGAAGCCGCCGTGTTCGCCCGCTACGCGGAACTCCTGCGCGACCGACTCGGCACCCCGTCCGCCGCGCCAGTGTCGACGCTCTGGTGCAGCTGGTACTCGTCCTTCGAGGACATCGACGAGGGGCTGATCGCCGACGCGACGGCCGGGCTCGGCGACCTGCCGGTGGACGTCGTCCAGATCGACGACGGGTGGGAGGAGATCGTCGGCGACTGGGTGCCGAACGACCGCTTCCCGTCCGGCATGGCGGCCACCGCGGCGACGGTCGCGGCTCGGGGGTCGCGCCCGGGGCTCTGGCTCGCCCCGCTCATCTGCCTGCCCGGGTCACGGACGGCGGCCGAGCACCCCGACTGGCTCGTGCAGGACCCGGGCGGCGGTCCGCTGGTCGCCGGGTACAACTGGGACTCGCACTACTTCGCGCTCGACACCACCCACCCTGCGGTGCAGGAGCACCTGGACGCCGTGGTCCGGACAGTCGTCGGGTGGGGCTTCCGCTACCTCAAGCTGGACTTCCTCTACGCCGGGGCCCTGCCGGGCGTCCGACACCGGGACGTGCCGCGGGAACGGGCGTACCGGGAGGCGCTGCAGCGGATCCGTACCGCCGCCGGGCCCGACGTGTACCTGCTCGGGTGCGGTGCGCCGATGCTCCCGTCCGTCGGGGTCCTCGACGGCGTCCGGGTCGGCCCGGACACGGCGTCCGACTGGGCACCGCCCGGGAGCGTCGCCGACCCGAGCCACGAGGGCGGACGGAACGGGGCCACTGCCTCGCTCGCCCGACTCTGGATGCACGAGCTGTACCAGGTCGACCCGGACGTGGCGTACTTCCGGTCGATCGACACGACGATGAGCCCCGAGCAGCGTCAGGTCGGCGTCGACCTGGCGATCGTGGCCGGCTTCCGGTCGACGTCCGACCCGGTGGCCTGGCTCGACGCCGGGGAGCAGGCGGCGCTCCGACGGTTCCTCACCGGTGGCCCGGTCATCGAGCCGGCAGGCCCGGACCGCTTCGTCGTCGACGGCCGGACGGTCGACTTCGGCCCGGTCGTCCGCGAGGCCCGCGTGGGTCGGGAACACCTGACCGAGGAGCGCGACCAGCGACCCCGCTAGTGCGGTGACCGCACGGCCACCGGGGCACCGGGGAGCCCGGGCACCGCGACGGTGTGCACCCGGACGCCGTGCCGACGGATGCGGTCGAGCTCGTCCGGGTCAGCCGCGTCGTCCGTGACCAGGTCGTCGACGTCGTCGAGCCCGGCGACCCAGGCGGTGGTGACGCGACCGATCTTCGACGAGTCCGCGACCACGACGACCCGCTGGGCCCGCCGTGCCATCACGCTGTTCGTCCGCGCCTCGGTGCCGTCGTGCGTCGTCGCCCCGCCGGCCGCGCTGACACCGTCCATGCCGAGGATCGCCGTCCTGACGGTCACCGCGTTGAACGTGCTCTCGGCCAGCGCACCGACGAGTTCCAGGGAGTGACCCCGGACGACACCGCCGGTGACGACCACCGTGAGGTTCGGCCGTCCGCCGATCTCGGAGGCCGTCGTCACCGAGTTCGTGACCACGGTCAGGTCGTTCCGGAACATCAGGGCACGTGCGACCCCGGCGGCGGTGGTGCCGCCGCCGATCGCCACCACGCACGGCCCCTCGGGCAGCAGGGTCGCGGCGCACCGGGCGATGCGGGTCTTCGCCTCGCGGTACTGCGCATCACGCAACCCGACCGGCACCTCGGACGCCGGCAGGGTCCGCGCTCCACCGTGGGTCCGGGCCAGGAGCCCCTGGTCCTCGAGGTCCGCGAGGTCCCGTCGGATCGTTGCCGGGGAGACGCCGAACGCCCGGACCAGGTCGTCCAGGCCCATGCTCCGACGTTCGCGGACGGCCGTGATGATCGCGATCTTGCGGCTGGACCGCTTCGACGACCCGGACTGCAGAGACCGGGCGGACTCGAGGAAGTGCGTCACGGATTCCCTTTCGCTCAACTGGACTGCGCGTTTCTGGTCGTTCATTGCGACAACTGCTCAAAACCACACAGTATGCCTCCACGACGCATCCCACCGTTCGACGAAGGAGTTCTCGGTGCCGACACCACGACGCACGTCCCCCCGCCGACCACGGACCAGACGACTGCGGGGTGCCGTCCTCGGGATCGCGCTCGCGGTCACGACGACGACGCTCAGCGGCTGCGCCACCCCGGGCGCGACCGTGCTCGACGTCGACGCGCCGGTCACCATCACGATGTGGTCCGGGCAGAGCGACCAGGCCGAGAAGCTCCTGCAGCGGCTCGTCAACGAGTTCGAGGACGAGCACCCGAACGTCACGATCGACATGTCCGCCGGCTCGTCGTCGACGGAGGAACTGCTGCAGAAGCTCGCGGCGTCCTTCGCCGGCCACGACTCCCCCGACGTCTCCTACACGTTCGGGTCCTGGGCCAGCCAACTCGAACGCTCCGGTCGCACGCTCGACCTGCGTGACGTGGTGTCCGACCCGGAGGTGCGGTGGGACGAGTTCTCGTCGGCGGCCCGGGCGACCGCGCAGCCGACCGGGGGCAAGGTGATCGGGTTCCCGGCCGTCGTCGACAACATCTCCCTGCTCTACAACAAGACCGTGTTCGACCGCGCCGGTGTCGCCTACCCGACCGCGGACTGGACCTGGCGCGACTTCCGACGCGCGGCGGAGCGGCTGACCGACGCCGACAGCCACACCTACGGGTACGGCTACTCGGTGTCCGGCAGCGAGGAGACGACCTGGCAGCTCTGGCCGCACCTGTGGCAGAACGGCGGCGCGATCCTCAGTGAGGACGGCGAACGGTCGGCGTTCGACTCCGAGGCCGGTGTGCGAGCGGTCGCGTTCCTCCGCGGCATGGCCGTCGACGACCGCAGCGTCTACCTGGACCAGACCGACACGAAGGCCGCGCAGCTGTTCGCGAGCGACCGGATCGGGATGATCACCTCCGGGCCGTGGCAGCTCTCCGCCCTGCAGACCGCGAAGACCTCGTACGGCGTCGTGCAGCTGCCGGGCACCGACGGCGACCACCAGACGGTGTCCGGCCCGGACCTCTGGACCGTCTTCGACAACGACGACGTGAACCGTGCGCACTGGGCGACCGAGTTCACCCGCTGGCTGACGTCGGCGGAGCAGGACGAGCGGTTCAACGTGGCCGTCGGCAACCTGCCACTCCGCTCCAGCGAGACCTCCAGCGCCGCGTTCCGGAAGCAGGTCGCCGCGCTGCCGGGGCTCGACGTGATGCAGGCCAACTCCGCGAACGCGCGGCAGGCCCGACCGACCGTGCCCGGGTACAACGGCCTGTCCGAAGCCGTCGGCAACGGGGTGGCCCGGGTCCTCCAGGGCGAGGGCACCCCCGCCGAGACGCTGCGGCAGGCGACCGTCGCCGCCGACAAGGCACTGCGCCAGGGCTAGGAGCCACGACATGACCACCTCCACGATCCAGCCTCCGAAGCCGCGGGAGCAGACCCCCACGAAGGCCGCGGCCCGCCGGCGGTCCGCCCGCTCCCGGCGGGAGGCAGCGGCCGGCTGGGGGTTCGTCGCCCCCGCGCTCGCCATCGTCCTCGGCCTGACGGTCTTCCCCGGGGTGTGGGCGCTCGTCCTGTCCTTCCAGAGCTGGGACGGCTTCAGCCCGGCCGCCCCGGTCGGCACGCAGAACTACCAGGACCTGGTGACCGATGCCTCGCTCGGCGCCGCCGTCCTGCACACCGGCCTCTACACGGTCCTGTTCGTGCCGGCGTCGCTGTTGCTCGGGCTGTTCCTCGCGGTGGCCCTGAACCGGAAGATCCGGTTCATCGGGCTGTACCGCACGGCCGTCTTCGTCCCGTTCGTGGCCTCCGCGGCAGCGACCGGCATCCTCACCACCTACCTGTTCAGCCCACAGTTCGGCATCGTCAACAACGTCCTCCGGGTCCTGCACCTGCCGCAGCAGGGCTGGCTCGAGGACCGGAGCGAGGCGATGCTCGTCATCATCGTGATGTCCCTCTGGGGCCAGGCGGCGTTCACGACGGTGATCTACCTCGCCGCGCTGCAGGACGTCCCCGGCGAGGTGATCGAGGCCGCCCGCATCGACGGCGCGAACGCGTGGCAGACCTTCTGGCGGGTCGTGTGGCCGCAGCTGACACCGGTCACCACGTTCGTCGCGATCTACCAGACCCTGCAGGCGGTGCAGCTCTTCGACCTGGTCTACGCGACCACCCGGGGCGGGCCGCTCGACGCGACGCAGACCATCGTCTACCACCTGTGGAAGGTCGCGTTCCAGAACCTGCAGTTCGGCTACGGCTCCGCCATCGCCTACGGCCTGTTCTTCCTCACCCTCGTCACCACGGTCATCGTCACGGTCGCGCAGCGTCGCGCCGGAAGGAGCACGCCCTGATGTCCACCGGACTGCCCACCGCCCGACGACGACGCCTGCCGTTCAGCCCCTGGCACCTGTTGCTGCTGCCGATCTCGCTGCTCTTCCTGGTGCCGTTCATCGAGATGTTCACGACGTCGCTCGAGCCCGCGTCGGAGATCAACAGGTTCCCGCCGGCGTTCATCCCGACGCACTTCACGCTGTCCGGCTACGAGCGGCTCTTCGCCGAGAGCGACGTCCTGCACTGGCTGCTCAACACCGTCATCGTCTCGGCGTCGGCGATCGTCTCGCACCTGGTCCTGTGCTCGCTCGCCGGGTACGGGTTCGCCCGGCTGCGGTTCCCCGGGCGCACCTTCGGGTTCCTGGCCGTCCTCGCCACGATCATGATCCCGTCGCAGCTGCTCATGATCCCGACCTACGTCATGTTCGCGCGGCTGCACCTCGTCGACCACCTCGGCGCCGCGATCGTGCCGTGGCTGGCGTCCGCGTTCGGCATCTTCCTGATGCGCCAGTTCTTCCTCTCGCTCCCCGCCGAACTCGAGGAGGCCGGCATGATCGACGGCTGCAGCCGCCTGCAGGTCTTCTTCCGGATCGTGCTGCCGCTCGCCCGTCCGGCACTCGCCACCCTGGCGGTCTTCACGCTGCTCGGCTCGTGGAACGACCTGGTCTGGCCGCTCATCGCGATCAACAACGAGGACGCCTTCACGCTGCAGCTCGGCCTGACGAACTTCCAGGGGGTCCGACGCACCGACTGGTCGCTGCTGATGGCCGGCAACGTCGTCGCGACCCTGCCGCTGATCCTGCTGTTCCTCGTCGCGCAGAAGCAGTTCGTCGCCACGATGGCCTCCGCCGGTCTCAAGGGCTGATCGACCGCTGCTGACGGACGGACGCACCCGACGGACGGGAGGCCCGTGGCGGCGCCGCCACGGGCCTCCCGTCCGTCGTGTCCCCGGTCCGGAACCGGTCAGCCCGCGCCGACCGGGTCAGCCGATCTGTGCCGTGAAGTCCACCGGATCGCCCGCCAGGGAGGCCTTGACCATGCGGGTCCAGTCGTCGACGAGCACCTCGGTGGCGTCCCGTTCGACCCCGTCGAGGGCGGCGCGGACGACGTCCGCCGGGTCGGTCATCGGGCCGTCGTAGCCGGCCATCATGTCGGTGTCCGCGGCACCGAGGTGGAGACCCTGCACGGTCACGCCCCGGCCGACGAGCTCGAGTCGGACGGCGTTGGTCATGTTCCACTCGGCGGCCTTCGCGATGGCGTACCCACCCGCACCCGGTGCCGAGAACCACGAGAGTGCGGAGAGCACGTTGACGATCGCGCCGCCGCCGTTCCGCTCGATGACGGGGGCGAAGGCCCGGACCATCTCGAGCGTTCCCCACAGATGGGTGTCGACCGCGCGCCGGGCGTCCGCCAGGTCGTCGGTGAGCAGCGAGCCGGACGACAGGACGCCGGCGTTGTCGATCAGCAGGGTGACGTCGCCAGCGGCCGCTGCGGCTGCCGCGACCGAGGCCGGGTCGGTGATGTCGAGGGCGAGCACCTCGACACCGGGGACGTCGACGAGTTCGGGCCGACGGGCCGTGGCGTAGACCTTCGACGCGCCGCGCTGCAGGAGCTGCTCGACGAAGTGGCGTCCGATGCCGCGGTTCGACCCGGTGACGAGGGCGACGGATCCGGTGATGTCCATGGTGGTGTCCTTCCGCCGAACGGGTCCGTCCCGCTGCGGCTCGGTTACGGTAGGACCTCACATCAATGTCAGGGGCAAGCCCCGAACGGAGACGACATGCGCATCGGGGACCTCGCCGCCCGGACCGGGGTGAGCGTCCGCTCGCTCCGGTACTACGAGGAGCAGGGGATGCTCACCGCCACCCGGACCGGCAGTGGCCAGCGGACCTACGGAACGGGAGCCGTCGACCGGGTCCGCCTGGTGCAGCAGCTCTTCGCCGCCGGACTGCCGAGCCGCACGATCGTCCAGCTCCTGCCCTGTGTCGACGCGGGTACCGCGACGCCCGAGTCCTTCGCGCTGCTCGTGCAGGAACGCGACCGCATCACGACGCAGCTGGCGGAGCTGACGGCGGCGCGCGACCGGCTCGACGAGGTCATCCACATCTCCGAGCACCCGACCCCCGAGCACTGCCCGACGCTCCGGACCGCCCCGTTCCCTGAGGACGCGGAAGCCGCCGCCTGACGTTCTCTCAGGTGTCTTGACGGTCGGGAGCCTCGCCGTCCGGCATGATGGCGAGACCGGGGCTCCTCTCGGTCGGTACTGGGAGATGCATGTCGGACGACGGACGAGCGCACGCGGAACAGTCGACGACCCCGGCGCCGCCCACGCGGCACGGCAGACTCCGCCGCCGCAGTCCGTTCGGCTTCGTGCTGCGGGGCATCGCCGTCGTCGCGGCCGTCGCCGTGGTCGGCTCCGGTTCGATCGCCGCGATCGCCACCTGGCAGGTCCTGCAGAACGCGCAACCCTCGGTCTCGCTCGCGATGCCCGGCACCACGGCGAAGAAGGCGCCCGCACTGACGGCGCAGTCCGGCGAGGTGAACATGCTGCTCGTCGCGACCGACACCCGCGACGGTCAGGGTGCCGGGTTCGACGACGCGGCGAACCAGAAGGCGAGCAACGGTGTCGGCAACAACGACACCAACATCCTGGTGCACATCTCGGCCGACCACACCAACATGTCGGTCATCAGCTTCCCGCGCGACCTCGTCGTCCCGATCCCGGCATGCACGAACGACGAGGGCACCGTCACACCGGCATCGTCCGCGGCGATGCTGAACACCGCGCTCTCCCGCGGTGGCGAGAAGCACGGTCTGGCCTGCGTCGCGAGCACGATCGGCAAGCTCACCGGCCTGCAGATCGCCTACGCCGGCAAGATCACCTTCGACGGGGTCGTCCGGATGGCCGACGCCGTCGGTGGTGTCACGGTCTGCCTCGCCACCCCGATCAAGGACGACGACGTCACGCCGGCGCTCGACCTGCAGCCCGGCAACCGGGAGCTCAAGGGCGCCGAAGCCGCCGCGTTCCTCCGATCCCGGCACGGCGTCGGTGACGCGAGTGACCTCGGCCGCATCAGCAACCAGCAGACCTTCATGTCGGCGCTGGCCCGCCAGACCGTCTCCGCCGGCACGCTCACGAACCCGGCCAAGGTGCTGCGGCTGGCCGACACGGCCTTCAAGAACATGGTGCTGTCGGACACCCTGAACGACCCGGCGACCCTGGCCCGCCTGGCCCTGGCCGTGAACACCGTCGGACTCTCCAACATGGTGTTCCTGCAGTTCCCGGTCGTCGATGACCCCGCCGACCCTGCGCGCGTCCTGGTCTCCGAGGGGCCGGCCGCCACCCTGACCGCGGCGCTGCAGGCCGACGAACCGGTGCAGCTCGCGCCGGACAGCCTCGGCCGCTCGGCGGTGCGCGATCCGGACGCGCCCACCGCGGCACCGTCGGCTCCGGCCAGTGCGTCGGGCACCACCACCCCGCCCGCAGCCGGCAGTCCGACGACGGCTCCGGCGACGCCCCGGGCGAGCGCGTCCGCCGCCGAGCTGCCGGACTCTGTCTCCGGGCAGACCGCCGACACGGTGACCTGTGCGGCGAAGTCGAAGTACTAGGCCGATCGCAGAGGCCGGGCCTCAGACCCCGGTCACCAGCCGCCGCACCCAGCGACCGGAGCGGCCGTCATCCGCGAGCGGCGAAGGTCCCCCGGCAGACCATCGTCACCGCCAGTGCCAGGGCCCCGAGCACGGCCATGAACACCGCGAGGACCAGCCCACCCGAGAACCCCAGGAGCAGCGCTCCGACCAGGCCCGCGGCGGAGATCGCCAGGTTGAAGGCGACCGGCAGGAACGCGTTGGCGAGGTCCGACTCCGGGCCGCCGGCGTTCGTCAGAGCGCTCTGCAGCTGCGGCGACGCTCCACCGAAGGTCAGCCCCCAGAGCACGGCGGCACCGAGCACGACCGCGGGCGACCCGTGTCCGACGAGGAGCAACACCGCGGCGGACACGAACCCGCCGAGGCTCGCCCAGAGCAGCCCCCGCGGGTGCCGGTCGATCAGCGCTGCCGTCAGTGCGACACCACCGATCGAGCAGACGCCGTAGACCAGGAGCACCAGGTCCGCCGAGAGCCCGGTCCCGGTGTCGCGGAGGAACGGCGCGATGTAGGTGTAGATCGTGTTGTGGCCGAGCATCCACAGGACGATGACGACCAGGACGCCCGGGACCCCGGGCAGCAGGAACACCCGTCGTAGGGGCAGGCGCCCACCGGCTGCCTGCCCCGCGACGTCGGGCACGAGCAGCACGACGAGGACCAGCAGGACGATGCCGAGCAGTGACATGCCGATGAACGACCACCGCCAGTCCAGGACGCCGCCGACCCAGGCGCCGAGTGGTGTGCCGAGCGCGAAGCCGACCGGTGCGCCCGTCGACACGACCGCCAGGGCAAGCCCGCCGCGTTTCGGCGGGCTGATCCGGCGCCCGTACGCGGCCAGCATCCCCCACAGGACACCCGTCGCCGCGCCGCCGACGAAGCGGGACACGAGCGACAGGACGACGTCCGACGAGAGTGCCGTGACCGTGTTCGCGAGCACCAGGCAGGTCAGCGAGGCGAGCAGCAGCGGCTTCCGACGGATCCCGCGGGTCAGGGTGATCGCGGGGACAGTGACGACGACGGTGCCGAGGGCCCAGACGCTGATGAACTGACCGATGACGCCCTCGCTGGCGCCCAGGTCGCCGGCCATCAGCGGCAGCAGTCCGGCGGGCATCGTCTCGGCGGACAGCAGCAGGAACCCGATCGCAGCGAGGGCGACCAGCGCCGCCCAGGGCATCCGGGTGGCTGTGTGGTCGGTCGTCGGGGTGGGCGCGGTGGTCGTCACCGGGTTCCGCCCCGGGTCACGTCCTCGGCCCGGGAGGCGCCGCTCGCGTCCGTCGTGCGGGTCGCGGCCCAGCTCGCCAACAGCTGCAACGACTCCGCGTCCGCACTGCCCGGTTCCGCCGCGTAGACGATGACGCTGTGCTCGTCGTCGAGCCCGGGCGTCAGGTTCTCGAAGTGCAACCGGACGTCGCCGACCGCGTGGTGGTGGAACGTCTTGACGCCGTGGGTGTGCAGCCGGACCTCGTGCGCCGCCCACTTCTGCCGGAACTCCGGACTGAGGGTCGCGAGCTCACCGATCAGGTCCCGCAGGGCGCGGTCGTCCGGGTGTCGTCCGGCCGCGGTCCGCAGCATCGCGACCGAGGTGTCCGCCGCTCCTTCCCAGTCCGGGTAGAGCCGACGGGACAGGTCCTGGTGCAGGAACGCGAAGCGGGCGAAGTTCGGCTGATCGCCACCGGCCATGATGACGTCGCTGTAGAGCGCCCGGCCGAGGTCACTCATCGCGACGACGTCGAGTCGGGTGTTCTGGACGAAGGCGACGACGTCGTGCATCGCCTCGAGTGCGTGGCGGAGGCCCGGGCGGACGGAGGCCGGAGCCGTCGGACGACCACGGCGCACCGGGGACGCGTTCGCCGACCGCGCCAGGTCGAACAGATGCGCCCGCTCGGAGTCGTCGAACCGCAGGGTCTGGGCGACGGCGTCGAGCACCGTGTCGGTGACGCCGGTCAGGTTCCCGCGTTCGATGCGTGCGTAGTACTCGGCGCTGACCCCGGCGAGGACGGCGACCTCGCCACGACGGAGGCCGGGCACGCGTCGACCGGGTCCACCCGGCAGGCCGACCGATTCGGGTGTGATCCGGGCACGGCGGGACATCAGGAAGTCCCGCACCTCGTTCTCGTTCGGCATGCGCCCACGGTACGGCCGGGCCTCCCGGGGAGGGGTTCCCTGTCGTGCCACCTGACCGGGACGGGCCTCCCGGAGGCTTCCGGTTCGTCGACTGTCCGGGGCAGTCGGTATCGTCGTGGGGTGCAGAAGTCGGAACGCCCAGGTCTCGCCGTCGGTCGACGCCCCGAGCGGGGCGACGCGTGACCGGTCCGTCCCCGGCGGACGCAGCGCTCGCCGGCACGATCGAGCGGGAAGCCGACCGCCGTCGCACCGTCGCCGTCATCGCCCACCCGGACGCCGGTAAGTCGACGCTCACCGAGTCGTTGACCCTGGCGGCCTCGGCCATCGACGAAGCCGGCGCGGTGAAGGGCAAGGCCACCCGCCGTGCGACCGTCTCCGACTGGATGGAGATCGAGCGCAGTCGCGGCATCTCGATCAGCTCCGCGGTCGTCCAGCTCGACGCCGGCGGCACGCTCATCAACGTCGTCGACACCCCGGGTCACGCCGACTTCTCCGAGGACACCTACCGCGCGCTCGCGGCCGTCGACTGCGCGGTCATGCTGATCGACGCGGCGAAGGGCATGGAGGCGCAGACGATCCGTCTGTTCGAGGTGTGCCGCACGCGCGACATCCCGGTGATCGCCGTCGTCAACAAGTGGGACCGCCCGGGCCGCGAAGCCCTCGACCTGCTCGACGAGCTCGAGGAACGCACCGGCCGTGCGCCCACCCCGGTCACCTGGCCCGTCGGCGAGGCCGGCAACCTGCAGGGGCTGGTCGACACCGCGACCGGGACCCTGACGACGTACGAGTCCACCGGTGGCGGCCACCTGCCGGTCGCGACCGAGCGCCCCGCGGCCGAGGCCGCCGAACTCTTCGGCTCTGCATGGGAGACCGCGCTCGAAGAGGTCGAACTCACCCGCGAGGTCCGTGGGCTGCCCGACCAGGACGACTTCCACGCCCGGGTCAGCATGCCGGTGTTCTTCGGCGTCGCCACCAAGCACCTCGGCACGGTCGACCTGCTGCGCTTCCTCCGCGACACCGCTCCCCCGGCCCTGCCCCGCCGGACCGAGGACGGCGCTCCCCGCCCGGTCACCGAGCAGTTCGCCGCCCAGGTGTTCAAGGTGCAGGCGAACATGGACCCGGCCCACCACGACCAGGTCGCCTTCGTCCGCATCTGCTCCGGCCGTTTCGACCGCGGGATGATGCTGACCCACGCACAGTCCGGCCGTCGCTTCAACACCAAGCACGCGCTCAGCGTCTTCGGTCGGGAGCGCGACACCGTCGACGTCGCCTGGCCCGGGGACGTCGTCGGTCTGGTGAACGCCACGATGCTGCACCCGGGTGACACGCTCTACAGCGACGAGGCGGTCGAGTTCGAGCCGCTCCCCCGGTTCGCGCCCGAGATGTTCGCGACCGTCGCGCCGACCGACCCCAGCACCGCGAAGAAGTTCCGGAAGGGCATGCAGCAGCTCGCCGGCGAGGGCGTCGTGCAGCTGCTCGAGTCCGAGCGCCGGACCGCGCAGGCCCCGATGGTCGGTGTCATCGGTTCGCTGCAGCTGGAGGTCCTGACCTCGCGTCTGCAGGCCGAGTTCGCCACCGCCGTCCGCGTCGAGCCGCTGCCCTGGACGATGGTCCGCACCGTCACCGACTCCGACCTGACGCTGCTCGAGCGTCGCCGTGACCTGGAGATCGTCACGACGGACCGCGACCGCTACGGGCTGTTCCGCGACCAGTGGCACCTCAATTCCGTGATGCGCGAGCTCAAGGGCCTGGAGTTGCCGGCGCCGGTCTGACCGACGCGACGATCAGACCGGCGGCGCCGGCTCACTCACGCCGTCCCGGACGGGAGGCGCGGTGCGGGCGGGTGCCGCGCCTCCCGTCCGGCTCCGGTCACGCTCGTCAGCCGGATCACACGGTCAACCCGGGGACGCCGGCAGGCGCATCGTGACGCGTCCGGACGACGGCCCGCCGCACGGGTCCGCCGCGTGCGGGCTGTCCCAGCGGATCGTCACCGCCTGCTCGACGAGCAGCTGACCAGAACGGTCGTACACGGCGACCGCGCCGTGGTGCGGCGTGTCCATGCCGAGGTGCACCGGCCAGCGGACGCCACCGGGCACCGGCGTCGGCGTGCTGCCGGGGTCGGCCTCCGGTGGGTCGGCGAGCGGATCGTCGGCGGTGGGCGGAGTGCATCCAGCCCCGCCGCACGCCGTCACGGTGGCGACCGCCGAGGTGTCGCCGAGCAGCGTCAGCTCGACGCCGTTCGCCCAGCCGATCGCGGTGCACGCCGCCGGGCCAGCGCAGCCGGCGACCCCGAGGACGACCACGATCGCGGTCGACACTGCCCCGCTGATGCCCGCCGCCCGCCCTGTCCCCATGCGACGATCCTGCACCGGTCGCTCGCGGCTCCGGGACACGGTTCGGTCACGTCGTCCGGAGTACCGGTGCCGGTCGGCGGAGGAGCGTCAGCACCGTCGCGGCGGACGCGGCCAGGAGGATCGCCCCGGCCACCGCGGCCACGGCTGCGGACGGGTGCACCACCGACTGACCGGCTGCCGCCTGCAGGGTGAGCAGGACCGTGCCGCAGGCGTAGGCGAGCGCGACGATGACGACGATGCGCACCTGCGTGGTGTCCGAGCGGAGTCGCGGGACCCGGCGCGCGAGGACCGTGAGCGCCAGTGCCACGAGTGGGATCAGCTGGAGGGCGTGCATGCCGACGAAGTGCGCGACCCGGTAGTCGCCGCCGGTGGTGCTCCACCCGAGGACCGGCAGGCCCGGACCGCCGTCAGCCACCCCGACCGCGTGCGCGCCGACGATGCCGTCCGGGCTCGTCAGCTGCGTCGGGGTGGGACCGGTCATGAGGAACGCGACACCGATGCCGCCCAGGGCGATCACCGCGCCGAGCCGGACCGCCACGGTGAGCGCGGGTGTCGGCAGGCGCAGGAAGAACAGCGCGGCCGAGGTCACGAAGGTGCAGAGGTACAGCACGGTGATCGACACCGCCATCACGCCCCACACCACGACGTGCAGGGGTGACGAGACGTTGAAGTGGCTGGTGGTGCCGGTGGCGGCCGCCCAGAGGATGAGCGCCTGTTCGACGAGCAGTGTGACGGCGATCACCGTGCCGAGCCGGTGCGCCAGCCGCCGCCATCGGGGCAGGTGCGCGATCAACCACGCCCAGGTGACGGCGTACAGCAGGATCGAGACCGAGAACTTCAGCGGCTTCGCCCACAGCGGCGCGCCGAGGACCGTGCGCGGGTCGACGAGCAGCCCGACGACGCTGACGACGGCGAAGAGGGCCATGACCGCGGCGACCGTCATGAGCGCCGGGTGCCAGGCGACGGCGCGGCGGAACGCGGGGTTCACCGGGACACCGAGCGGATGTGCGCGAGTGCTGCGGGGATGCTGACCTCGAGCGGGGTCGGCGCGATGCCGAACGTCCGCTCGAAGGCGCCCGAGTCGAGGACCGACGGCTCCGCCCACTGGTACCGCATCTCGAGTGTCTCGCGAGCGGCCGCGGAGAACACCCCGCCGAGCCGGAGCATCGCCGAGCCCATCACCGCGGTCTGCGTCGCCGGGAGGCCGGCGAGTTCGACGACCTGCCGACCGGTGCGGGCCGGAGCGGTGGGGAGGTGCCAGGTCCGGCCCGCGGCCCGCTCATCGGTGCCGAGGACCACGAGGGCGTCACCCACGTCGACCGTCGATGTCAGGGAGTGCGGCTGGCCCGCGTCGAGGAGCCACGTCGGTCGCTTCCCGGCGGCGATGCGGTCGAGGACGAAGCCGTTGAGGACGCTGGTCGTCGCCCCCGGGCCGAAGAAGTCCGCGCTGCGGCCGATCGTCACCCGCAGGCCGTCAGCGGCGGCGGACGCGAGCTGGTCCAGGGCCTCGGCACGGACCCGGCCCTTGCGGCTCACCGGGCGGATCGGGGTGTCCTCCGTCATCGGTCCGGAGACCCGGCCGTAGGCGTAGACGTTGTCGAGGTACACCAGGTGGGTGCCGTGGCGGCGAGCAGCCGCGATCGTGTGCCGCACCATCGTCGGCCACTGCTCCGCCCACACCGACGCCGAGTAGGGCAGCCCGGCGACGAAGTACGCCACGTCGGCACCGTCGAGGGCTCGGCCGACGGCGTCCGCGTCGAGGAGGTCCGCGGTGAGCGACGCGTCCGTGTGGTCGACCGCGGGGCGTCGGCCGACCGACACCGGGTCGAGGCCGTGGAGGCGGAGGGCGCGCAGGGTCTCGCGGCCGATGACGCCGTTGCCGCCGAGCACGACGTGCCGGGGCGCGGTCACGAGGTCGCGCCGTCTGTGGGCACGGGGAACAGGTCGTGGGTCGCGTCCTCCTGGGCGATGCGCCGGAGTCCGGCGAACAGCGGATCACCCAGCACGGTGCCGACGACCATGAGCTCGGCGATCGCGTCGCGGCCGTCCCGGCTCTGCAGCGCGGCGACGTCGGCACGGGCCGCGGTGGCGGCCGCGGTCAGGTAGGCGTCGAGGTAGTCGTCCGGGGCGTCGAAGCCGATGGTGGCGAGGCCGTCCAGCGCCCGTGCTGCGGTCTCGTGACCGGGGTTGTCGGTCGTGGTGGCCCACCCGGCAACGGTGACCCGGTCTGTGATGCGGTCACGGGCCTCCCGGCTCGCGGCAGCCTCCGGTGACCGCGGGGCGGTCATGGAGTACTGGGCCACCTCGAAGACCTCGGCGAGCGGGGCGTCGTCGGTGTCGAGGACGGCGAGGACCTGCTTGGTGACGGCGACCGACAGGCCGCCGGTCTCGAGCAGCGCGCGGACCAGGCGGACCCGCTCGACGTGCCGCCGGTCGTACGCGGTCTGGTTCGGGGCGGTCTTCTCGCCGGCGGGGAGCAGTCCTTCGCGCTGGTAGTACTTGACGGCGGTCAGCGGTGTCGCGGCCTCTCGGGCCAGATCAGATATTCGCACTCTCGGAGAGTACGACTATCTGTTGACGGGACGCAAGAGCTCGAACCGGATCGACGCCGGTTGTTCACCCGTGGCCCGGTCGACGGCCGATCCACTCGGCGATCAGGGCGGTCCCGGTGGTGAAGGCCGGGAGGCCCGGGCGGTTCAGGAAGGCATGCGCACTGTCCGCCAGGACGTGGCGTTCCACGTCGGTGCCCGCGTCGGCGAGTTCGGAGGCGAAGCGGCCTCCCGACGTCCGCATCGTGTCCCGCTCGGCGTCCACGACGAGCGTCGGCGGGAACCCGGTGAGGTCGTGGCCGCCCGGGAACGCGTACCGGTGTGCGAGCGCCTGACGCGTTCCGGCGTGGTTCCGGTTCGCGACGTCGAGTGCCCACGGTGCGTGAGTGATGCGTCGGTGTCCGCGTGATCGGTGCGCCGGGTCACCGTCCCGCGGGTGCCGGGCGTGGAAGAACCCGTACGCGAAGATCGCGCCGACCGGAGGCGCGCCGTCGTCGAGCGCGTGCAGGGTCGCGGCGGCGGCCAGGCATGCGCCGGCGCTCGCGCCGCCCAGGACGACGCCGTGGGGCGACACGGCCGACACCGCTCGTGCTGCGGCGACGACGTCGTCGAGTGGCAGGCGGAAGCGTTCCTGCGGGCCTGCCGGTCGGGGCCTGAACCTCCCGGTGCCGGGGAACGGTGCCAGGCGGTAGGCCGCGGTCACCACCGTGACGCCCTGCTCGGCGAGGACGCGGGCGACGTCGTGCGCCTCGGGCTGCTCGGGCGTGCCGCGGAAGAACCCGCCGCCGTGCAGCCAGAGGAGCGTCGGGCCGGGGGCGCGGGCCTCCCGGATCGGGCGGTACCAGCGCAGCGAGTCCGCACCGACGACGTTCCCCATGCGAGTTCCCCCTCGTTCCCGGGTGGTGCTCCCCTGGCACTCCCCGGTGCGACCGTACCGGGTACCCGACTGGGCGCTCGCCCGGTGGTCAGAGGACCGGGCGGACCTCGATGCGCCGGTTGCACGCCCGTGAAGCCTCGTGCGCCAGCCGGAGGGCTGTGTCGTCGTCCGGCAGGTCCCAGATCCAGAAGCCCGCCACGTGCTCCGGGGCGTGCCCCGCCACCTGCTCGGGCACGTCGACGGCCGGGCCGCGGTGCACGAGTCCGGCACCACCGCGGTCGTCGACGACGGTCGACCGCGACGGTTCCGACAGCCCCGCGGCGAAGACCCACTGGCCCGCTGCGCGGAGCTGTTCGTTGAAGTCGTCGACCGCCGCTGCCTCCGCGTCCGAGGCCCGCCCGGTCGACTCCGTTCCGGATGCGGGCCAGCTGTCCAGGACGTTCACGAGGTAGTGCATGTCGTCTCCCGTTGCAGCTCCGGGACGGCACCGTTGCCGCTCCTCACGACAGTGTGCGCCCGCACCGGTCCGGTGTCACGCGTGCCGACCTCAGCCGCATCAGGCCGAGGAACGGACGCGGGCGAGGACCGCCCCGTGCGGGCGCGGTGTCCCGGTCGCCGCGATACGGGTGTGGGTCTCGACGACGTCGAAGCCGGCGGCCCCCAGTTCGTGCTCGAGCGCCTCGGTCGGCCAGCGCCAGGCCGTCACGACGGCGTGGTCGAACGCCTCGACCACGGGGCCGACGAAGAACCCGACGAGGAGCATCCCACCCGGCCCCAGGACCCGCGCGAACTCGTCGAGCGGGCGCCGGATGGACCCCGGGTCGTGGTGGATCAGGGAGTACCAGGCGAGCACCCCGCCGTGGGTGTCCGCCGCCACGTCGAGGGCGTCGATGCTGCCCACTGCGAACGGGACATGCGGGTGACTGCCGCGGGCATGGTCGACGAACGCCGGCACGCTGTCGATCCCGTGGACGTCGTGGCCCTGCTCCGCCAGGAACGCCGTCCAGTGTCCCGGACCGCACCCGGCGTCGAGCAGCGGGCCTTCCACCTCCGCTGCCCACGCGCTGACGAGCTGCACGTCCGACGGGTGCACCGACGCCATCGTCCCGAGGTGCTCGACGTACTCGGCAGCCCGGTCGGTGTACGCGGCCTCGACGTTCGTCACCATCCGGGCAGGCTACCGACCGGGGGCGACGGACGCGGGAGGTCTGTGCGAGGCTCGGCCCATGCAGAACGACGGCGGAGCACAGCCCCGTTCCCGCCCCGACCTGGTCCGGGGGCCCCGGTGAGCGACGTCTTCGCGTTCGGGCCCACACCGCAGCGCAACCCGGTCACGACCGAGGTCGTCCGTGGCCTGGTCGCAGAGCAGTTCCCGCAGTGGCGTGATCGACCGGTGCGACCGGTCGACGACGGCGGTTGGGACAACTGGACCTTCCACCTCGGTGACGACCTGTCGGTCCGGTTGCCGAGCGCCGCCGAGTACGCACTCGCGGTCGAGAAGGAGCACGAGTGGCTCCCCCGGCTCGCCCCGCACCTCCCGTTCCCGATCTCGGAGCCCGTGGCGCTCGGCCGCCCCAGCGCGGACTACCCCTTCGACTGGTCGGTCCGGCGGTGGATCGAAGGAGCCCCCGCCTCGACGGCCGCGATCGCTGACCTCGATCGCCTCGCGACCGACCTCGCCGGGTTCCTCGCCGCGCTGCAGCGGATCGATCCGAGCAGCGGTCCGGGTCCGGGAGTGCACAACTGGTTCCGCGGCGGATCACTCCGGACCTTCGAACCGTTCACCACCCGTGCGCTGGCGACGCTGCAGCACCGGGTCGATGTCGACCTGGCGTGGGCGATCTGGTCGCAGGCGGTCGACGCGCCCTGGGACGGCGCCGTGCGCTGGTTCCACGGTGATCTGGCCGCCGGCAACCTCCTGCTGCGGGACGGGCACCTCGCAGCAGTCATCGACTTTGGAACGTGTGGGGTCGGCGACCCGGCATGCGACCTCGCCGTTGCCTGGACGCTCCTCGACACGACGAGCCGCCGAGGGTTCCGTGACCTGCTCGACGTCGACGACGCGTGCTGGGCGCGCGGCCGAGGCTGGGCGCTGTGGAAGGCGCTGTCGACCGTCGCGAACACTCCCGACCCGGACGAACCGGCCGCGGTGGCGGCACGCCGTGCCGTCGATCAGGTGTTCGCCGACTCCAGAGGACGCTGACGCCCTACCGATCGGCGCTGAGGCTCGCGGTCAGGCGGGTGATCGACTCGCGCCACTCGGCGAGGTCGTCCGATCCGGCGTCGTCCCAGAGCTCGGCGAGTTCACCTTCCGGGCTCCCGGCCGCGGTGACGGCCTGCGCGGCGAGGCTGACGAGCGCCTCGTCCGGCTTGCCGGCCCGCTCGACGAACTGCGCGATGCTCGCGGTGTAGGCGTCGTCCTGGGTCGGGCGTCCGACCCCGTGCGCGACGACCTCGGCGGCGGCGAGGGCGAGTTCGGCCACATCGCTGTCCATCTCGGGTCCCGCGTCGGTCGCCGCGGTGAGTGCCGCCTGCACGACGGCCCACCCGCGCTCGTCCTCGAGATCACCGACGAAGTCGGCTGCCGAGTCGTTGCCCACCGGTTCTGCACTCCAGGTCCCCATGCGGCCACCATAGACGGCCGGGAGGCGCGGTGACCGCTTGCTCGGGTGACGGTCGATCCCCGGGGGTGGACGTGCCGCGGCGGGAACCGCGCCGGTGCTCCCCCGCCGCCCCGCGCCTCCCGTCCGGATCCGCGCTCGGCTCTGGACCCGCGCTCTGGTCCGGATCCATTGGGCGGACGCCTCGTCACCGCGTGACCACCGACACCCTGGACGGAGCGAACAGCCCGGGGACCGCCAACAGTGCCGTGCGTGCAGGCCGTTCCACCAGGCGGTGGAGCACGGCCGCGACCAGCAGCGCGACGGCCAGCGCCAGGACGGTGAGTGTCAGCCCGCCGATCGCCGGGCGCGGATCAGCGACCGGCCAGAGCGCGCCGAGTGTGTCGATGACGAGCAAGTGGACGAGGTAGAACGCGAAGGACCGTTCACCGAGGGCCACGAGCGGCCGCGACGACAGGACGGTCCGGACGCCGGCGACGTCGGCGCGGGCGAGGGCTCCGATCAGCAGCGTGAACCCGATCAGGGTGAAGCCGATCAGGGCGAACGGTGACCCCGGGTACCGGTCGGCTGCGACGAAGCCCGCGACCGCGACGACCGCCGAGACCGCCAGGCCCGGTCCACGCCAGGCGCCGGACCGGATCAAGCACGCGACCGTCACACCGAGCACGAACTCGGGCAGCCGAGCCGGCGGCCAGTTCGCCGCGGACAGCTGGCCGGGCAGGACGGCGACCAGATGCGGCACGACGACGACCGACAGCACCGACAGCGCCACGGCAGCCCAGAGCACCCCGGCCCGCGCCCCGTGCAGGACCCGGATCAGCAGGGGGAAGACCAGGTAGAAGAACGCCTCACAGACCAGTGACCACGACACCGGGTTGCCCGCCTGCCACCAGGGCCCGTGCCAGGAACTCACCAGCAGGAAGTTCGCCAGGAGCGCCTTCGACGACGTCGTGACGATGCTCGGCATGAGGACGTGCGCGACCACGACGGCCAGGACCACGCCGACGAAGTGCAGCGGGTAGACGCGGGCGACGCGGCGCCACCAGAACGTCGTCGGCCGCGTTCCGGGTCGGTACGCCCAGGCGAGGACGAACCCGGACAGGACGAAGAACAGGGACACGCCGGTGGCGCCGGCACCCATCGTGTCGGCCAGGAGCCCCTGGGCACGTCCGGAGAAGTAGCCCAGGTTCCGCACGTGGTACGCGAAGACGACGAACGCGGCCACCCATCGCAGGCCGGTGAGCGACGGCAGCAGCGGCGTCACCAGGGCCGGGTCGGCGGTGGGACGGGCCGTGGCTGGCACGCCGGCGGTGGGTTCAGTTCGGGAGCGGTGCATGCGCCCAGCACACGAGATCGGCCGTTGCGGCAGCGTCGGCGTTCCTCCTTACGGCGTCCTTACACGGGGTGTGTTCTGATGACCCTGCCGTCGTGCTCCCCGCACTGCGGCGTGAGGAGCACGGTGCGCGTACTCGTGGTCGAGGACGAACCGTTCCTCGCGGACGCCATCCAGGCGGGCCTCCGACTCGAGGCGGTCTCCGCCGACGTCGTCGGGAACGGTCTCGACGCCTTGGAACGGCTGGCGGTCAACCGGTACGACGTCGTCGTCCTGGACCGGGACCTGCCCGGCATGCACGGTGACGAGGTCTGCGCCCGGATCGTCGCGTCCGAGGACGGCCCGAACGTCCTCATGCTCACCGCGGCGACGACGTTGGGCGACCGGGTCGACGGCCTCCGGCTCGGTGCGGACGACTACCTCGGCAAACCGTTCGACCTCGAGGAGCTCGTCGCGCGCCTCCGTGCCCTCAACCGACGCAGCCGCCGACGCCTGCCACCGGTCCTCGAACGCGCCGGGATCCGCCTGGACCCGTTCCGGCGCGAGGCGTACCGCGACGACCGGTACCTGCGCCTGTCGCGGAAGGAGTTCGCCGTGCTCGAGGTCCTGCTGCGCGCCGAGGGTGGGGTCGTCAGCGCCGAGGAACTGCTCGAGCAGGCGTGGGACGAGAACGCCAACCCATTCACGAACGCCATCCGCGTCACGATCTCGGGCCTCCGGCGACGGCTCGGCGACCCGGACCCGATCCGCACCACGCCCGGGGTCGGCTACGCGATCGCACCCGACGCCCGAGCTCCGTCCGTGTCCGAGGAGCGACCGTGACCGAGCAGCCTCGACGGCTGACGATCCGGCTCCGTCTGACGCTCACCTACACGGCACTCATCCTGCTCACCGGCGGGGCGATGCTCGCCACGGTGTTCGCGGTGCTGGCGATCGTGCCCGGGTACGCGTTCACCGCCGGCCCGTTCCCCTACGGCACGACCCACGACCTCTACACGATCAACGGACGCGACGACGTGTTGCGGCTGTTCCTCATCGTCTCCCTGCCGGCGCTGCTCGTCATCGGCGGCGTCGGGGGTGTCGTGAGCTGGTTCGTCGCCGGCCGACTGCTGCAGCCGCTCCGGCAGATCGCGGCCACCGCCGAACGACTCGACGACCGGAATCTCGACGCGCGCATCGCGGTCGACGGGCCCCACGACGAGATCCGCGACGTGGCCGACACGGTGAACGCGATGCTCGACCGCCTGGAGGCGTCCTTCACCAGCCGGTCAAGGTTCACCGCGAACGCGTCCCACGAACTCCGCACCCCGCTGGCGAGCATGAAGACGATGCTGCAGGTGGCACTCCGGTCGGACCACCCGCCCGAGACCGCCCGGACCCTCGACCGGCTGCACACCACGGTCGACCAGATGACCTCGATCACCGCTGCGCTCCTCGAGCTCGCGCGCGGCGACTCCGACCTGACGGCGCGACCGATCGCACTGCGGAACGAGGTGGCGTCCGCCCTCCGTGCCGTGGACGCCGAGCTCGTCGCCCGCCGTCTCCGTGTGTCGGTGCACCTCGACGACGCGGTCGTCCCCGGTGAACCGGTCCTCGTCCGGCAGCTCGTCGTGAACCTGGTCCGGAACGCCGTCGTCCACAACGTCCCGGGCGGCTCGATCGACATCACCGTCACCGCGCAGCCCGACGTGCGGTTGACCGTGGCGAACGACGGCCGACGGATCACCGCTGCCGAGGCGGCGACGCTGACCGAACCGTTCCGTCGGCTCGACCGCACCCGCAGCGACGGCAGCGGCTTCGGACTCGGACTCGCGCTGGTCCAGAAGGTCGCGACCGCACACGGCGCGACCCTGGACCTCACGCCACGGAGCGACGGCGGACTGCTGGCCGTCGTGGCCTTCCCGGTCGTGGACGACGACCGGCAGCGCGACCGCGACTAGACGATGACGACCTGCGCGTGGACGAGGATGTCGTGCAGGTCCGGACGCAGAGACTCCTGCGACGTCGTCTTGACCTTCACGATGAGCGCGGCACCGGGCTTCGCGAACGCACGCGCGACGGTCGCCGACCACGAGCCGTCCGAGTTGTGGCCCGCGATCGACAGGAACTGTGCCGTGCCGTCGGTCATCGTCGGCAGGAGCTGCTCCTCGAGCTGCTCGGCGGGCAACCCGGCGGCCGTGAACAGCTGCTCGGTGGCCGCACGGTCGCCGATCGTCGGGTCCAGGTCGGTGATCCGCTGCTGCGTGATCGTCGCGACGGAGCCGTCGGACTTCGTGTACTCCCGCGTCCCCGTGGCAGGGTCCTCACCGGTCTGCTTCCAGTCGGCGAGGGCGGAGACCTCGAGGCTGAACGCCGGCAGCTTGGTCGTGGAGAGCGCGGCGCCGTCCTCGAAGGTCAGGTTCTCCGGCATCGCGGCGTCGGCCGTCGGCGTCGGCGTCGCTGACGATGCCTTCGACGTCGGGCGCTCACTCGCCGGCGCGGTGCTGCCGGGTCCGGCGCAGCCGGTCATGGCGACGGCGGCGATGATCGCGGTCGCGCCCGCGATGGTGATCCTGAACGTGATCGACATGTGTTCCCCCTGGTTCCGCCGTGCGCCCCGTGCACCGGCGAGTACCCGACCGAGCCTAGAGGTCGGGAACGGGTACCGCGCACCGGTCGTCCGACACGTGTGGGACGGTCACGAAGAGGACCCCCGCTCCCCTGCCGAGCGGCAGTCGGGATCGGGGGTCCTCGTCGTTCATCAGCGCTTCAGGTTCGTCAGCTCCTGCAGCACCTCGTCCGAGGTGGTGATGATGCGGGCGTTCGCCTGGAAGCCGCGCTGCGCGACGATCAGGTTGGTGAACTCCTGAGACAGGTCGACGTTCGACATCTCGAGCGTGCCGGCGGCCAGCGAGCCGACGCCCGCGGATCCCGGGACGCCGACGGTGGCGGCACCGGAGTTCGCGGTCGCGCGGTAGCCCGACGCGCCGGTCTTCTCCAGGCCCGCCGGGTTGGCGAAGGTCGCGAGGGCGATCCGGCCGACGGCCAGCGAGGCGCCGTTCGAGAACGTGCCCATCACGGTGCCGTCCTTCGAGATCGAGTAGCTCTTCAGCGAGCCGGCCTCGTGCCCGTTCTGGGACGAGATCGACGCGGTGTTCAGCGCGGCGAACCCGGTCAGCTGGGTCATGTCGACCGCGACGCCACCGACCTGCAGGGTCGCACCGCGCGTGATCTTGCCGTCGGCGCCGAACGCGACGGTGCCGGTGGCCGAGGCGCCCTGCCCGTTCGAGGCGGCGACGGTCCACCCGGTGTCGGTCTTCGTGTAGGCGAGCGACAGGGTGTGCTTGGTGCCGTACTGGTCGTAGACGGTGGCGTCGCGGTTGAGCACCTCGCCGGTCTTCGTGTCGGAGGGCAGGTTGCCGGTGACACCCGCGGTGCTGGTCGCGGTGGCGGGAGCGGCGGCCTGCAGCGGCAGGGTGATGTCGCTCATCTGGCCGCCGTCGTTGACGACGCCGTCCGTGGCCGAGTAGCCCTGGACGATCTTGCCGTCGGAGCTGACCAGGCGGCCGTCGGCGTCGAAGTCGAACGCCCCGGCGCGGCTGTAGACGGTGTCGTTGCCCAGGCGCGTGACGAAGAAGCCGTCGCCGGAGATCATCAGGTCGGTCGCCTTGCCGGTGGCCTGCGCGGACCCCTGGGCGAAGTTGGTGGAGACGCCGGCGACCTGCACGCCGAGGCCGATCTGCGCCGGGTTCGTGCCGCCGATGCCGGTCTGGGGACCACCGGCACCCTGGGTCATCTGCGACAGGGTGTCCTGGAAGACGGTGGTCGACGACTTGAAGCCGACGGTGTTGACGTTGGCGATGTTGTTGCCGGTGACGTCGAGCATCTCCTGGTGGGAGCGGAGGCCGGAGATGCCGGAGTAGAGCGAGCGGAGCATGGTGCGTCCCTTCGTGGACGAGCAGTGTGTGGGAAAGAGCTGGGTCAGGAACCGGAGGCGGTGGTGATACCGGAGATCACGTCGAGATCGACCTCCTTCCCGTTCACGGTCACGGTCGGCACGCTCTTGGCGTAGGACACCGCGGTGGCGGTCCCCGTCACGGCCGCGCCGGAGGCGGCGTCGGTGTAGCTGACCTGCTTCCCGACGAGGTTCGCGGCGGCCATCCGCATCTGCAGCGAGAAGTCCTCGTTGGCCGTCGTGGTCTGGTTGGTGACCTGTTCCATCATCGCGAGCTGCGTCTGCTGGCTGATCATCTGGTTCGTGTCCATCGGCGACGACGGGTCCTGGTTGCGGAGCTGCGTCACGAGGAGCTTCATGAAGACCTCGGAGTCCATCGTCTGCGACCGCGACGAGGTCGGGTTGGCGGCGACTGCGGCGGCGGCCGTGGCGGTGTCCACGGAGCCGGTGATCCCGTCGAGTGGCATGGTTCTCGTTCCTTGTCGTGGTGGCCGGTCAGGCGAGGACGTCGAGTCCCGCGGTGCGGACGGTGGTCGGGGCGGACGGGAGGGACGGGGCGGGGCCGGTGCGGGCCTCCCGGCTGGCGGGGTG